>JBGUUT010000014.1:0-11164 GCA_045133795.1 Spirochaetota bacterium | reverse complement strand
CTGTTTCTTTCGGGAGATGGGAGAGTAGGAAGTTGCCGGGCTTTTTTTATCCCCTCATACTTTTTACTATATGCTAACTCGGAATAATGATGGAGATTAAATTACTTTTCTGTCGCACTGATATTGCGTTTTAATTTAAAATGATGAAATAGGAACAAAGAAAGCCTGCGAACAATTGGGACTTGCTTATTTTACATTGGTAAGTTGGTGAAAAAAAGAAAATCGAAAACGAATAATGAATGAAGAAACAACTGAAAATACAACAACAACATTAACAGAACGAGAAAAGAAATTAATGAAGGAAATAGAAGAACTTCGGGAAGCCAATAATATCTTAAAGGAAGCCTTCCGTTTTTTTCATAAACAACCGGAAGAGGTAAAAATAATTTGATAACAGAAAACGAATAACAACTGTAAATCGGGAGGATTACTTCTTGTAATTTATCCAGAACAATTTCTATTGCTTAAAAAAATTAGAATCTTTTTATGCTGTATATTTATACTGTACTTTTATATTGATTTTTTCATACTACAAAAAAGACTTCTCCGATTTCTCAGAGAAGTCTTAAGAATAAGGAAAAGAATAATTTATTGAAAGATTATGATTCGATAAATGCTCTTAATTTATCGCTGCGAGAGGAATGTCGCAAGCGAACTAAGGCTTTTTTTTCAATTTGACGAATTCTTTCTTTTGTCAAATCATATTTTTCTCCGATTTGTTTTAAACTCATTGATTTATTACCGTTTAATCCGTATCGGTATTCTATGATTTGTTTTTCTTTTTCGGTTAATGTATTCAAAACTTTGTTGATTGCCTCATGCAATGATTTTTTTTCAACTTCTTCTTCCGGAGTATCGAATTTTTCATCAGTAATAAAGTCGGAAATACAAGATGAGTTTTTCTTGTCTTCATATGCCGGAGTTTCTAAAGAAATTGTTTCTCTTGAAACATTTAACAAGTGGTTAACCAAGTCTTTATCCATTGAAAGTTCTTTAGCAATTTCTTCTGGTGTAGGTTCTACATTGTCTCTTATTTCCATAAAACGTTTTGCTTTTTCAATTTGAACGAGCTCATTTGCACGGTTCAAAGGCAATCTTATAGCTCTTGAACGTTCGCATATTGCTTTTAAAATTGCTTGACGAATCCACCAGACAGCATAACTGATGAAATGAAAACCACGTTCTACTTCAAACTTATCAATCGCAGTAATTAATCCCATGTTGCCTTCATTGATTAAATCAGCCAAAGGAATACCGCGATTTCTGTATTTTTTGGCTACAGTAACGACAAAGCGAAGATTTGCTCTGATTAATTTTTCTTTTGCTTTTTTGTCACCGTTTTTGGCTAAGGTTGCTAACGATTCCTCTTCTTCTCTTGTTAAAAGCGGGATTTTACTGATTTCGTTTAAGTAGTAAGAAAGTGATGAACTTTCTTGGTTTTCTGAATAAATAACTTGTTTAACTTCACTCATTTTTTTTTATATACCTCGTGTAGACTATTTAGCATTCGTAATGCCAATTTTTTTAAAGACTTGTAACTTGTTTATATATCAAGAGTTATAAATATTGATAATGGTAAAAAAATGAAAAGTGTGTAATAAATGGACAGCTTTTAAAATTCCGTAAAAAATGGAATATAAAAATGTTTCAGAATTACACAGCTTTTATTTTTATAAAAATTATTTTGTGTTTCTTATTGTCACAGAACGTAAATTCTCCTTGTTGTTTTGGATTGAAATACATTTTTTCGATGTATTTCCTTGTATATCAAATAGATTTTCTTCTCTTGAATTAATTTCAGTGAACAATTTTTTGTGATAAGCAGTGGCTTTGTATTCTTCAAGCGTATGTTTATCACCGTCAAAATATGCAAAAGAGTCTACAATTTCTCCAGTATGTGAGGTTAAGTACATAAATCCGGCAGTTTTTGGTAATCTTTTATTCCAACAGATGGCATAATGATTTTTACTGTGTAATTTTTGCACAATAGGATTTTCATTTTCTGTAAGTTTGAAAATAAAATTGAGAGTTTCGTTTTTCTTTAGAGAGATACTCGGTAATTCTAGTGTGAAAAATTTTGAACGATGAAAAATGTGAAGAGTATAACCGTGTAAACTACCGTCGGAAATACATCGAAAATTTAATTCTTGCGGTAATTTCTTGGTGTATTGTAAACGCATTAATGAAAAATCTAAATCGCAAGGATTTTTATTCAAATAGGGAACAGCAGTTGTTACGGTACTTGAATTATTTGAAGTATCGACGGCGGTTAATTGCAATTTACAATTTGTATCATATTCATTTTGATAACTCTCGAAAATCTTACTTTCCATATAGATGTTTGCAATAGGAAAGTTATTTTCAAAATAAAGTTTTTCCTCCTTTGGTGTGACGAGAGTTAGTGTTTTCAGCGGTTCATCAAATTGAAAAATGATTCTGTCATCCGGAGAATAAAAAAATCCGCAGAATTTCGGAGCATCCAAATCGATGATTGCCGGTGTTTTTTGAATACAACAACATAAAGATAAAAGTTGAATAATTAAAAAAAAGTTTCTCATGCTGATTATAAAGTCTTTTTTTATTTTTTTATTGCATGGTTTCATGAAAAAAATAATTTTTTATTAATAAATAGCCAAAACATAGTTTTATGAGGTTTTCGGAAGATAAAAATGTCAATCTTTATTATTGAAAATGTATCTTTTTTGTCGTGAAAATTACATTCTGTGTTTATTGTTAAGCGATATTTGTTTGTCAGAATAATGATTGTCGTTTACTGACGGTATTTTTTTTAGTTTTGTCTTGTATTTTTACAAAAGTGGTCGTATAATACCTGACAAAATAAAAACAGGGGAGCTTGTGTTTGCAGGCTGAGAGGAAGTAATCAAACTTCGACCCTCGAGTATTCGTTTTTTGACGAAGCTCATACCTGATGCGGATAATGCCGCCGTAGGAAGTCGTATATAAAGATTTTTTGCAGGAGGCATTCCAAAAGGGATGTCTCCTTTTTTTATTTTTACAAATGAAAATGCAGGGGAGCTTGTTTTGACAGGCTGAGAGGAAGTAATCGAACTTCGACCCTCGAGTATTCGTTTTTAACGAAACTCATACCTGATGTGGATAATGCCAACGTAGGAATGCTTTTGCTCTGTTACAGGAGGATACCACAAAAGGTGTTCTCCTGTTTTTTTTGCAATCAAATAAGTGGGGAGCTTGTGTTTGCAGGCTGAGAGGAAGTAATCAAACTTCGACCCTCGAGTATTCGTTTTTGACGAAACTCATACCTGATTTGGATAATGCCAACGTAGGGACTTTTGTGTGTATTACGGGAAATTTCCAAATCGGAGGTTTTCCGTATTTTATTTTAGGAGGTGTAATCATGGTGAAAGTAAACGGAAAAGAATTGAATATTGCCGGGAAGACAGTATCTGAGTATCTGGTGACAATCAACTACGATTTGAAGCGAATCGCAGTTGAACGCAATGGCGACATTGTATCTAAGTCGCAATATGATGTTACTGTTCTTGAAGACGGTGATAGTTTGGAAATCGTTAATTTTGTTGGAGGCGGTTAGTTGTTTGTTTCGAAAAACGAATGGACGGAGGCTTTAATTGCTCGTCACGGAATCGAACTTCACAAACGATTTTCATCTGTAACTGTTGCTGTATGCGGATTAGGCGGTCTGGGGGCGAATATTGCAGTTGCTTTGGCAAGAGCCGGTATCGGTAAACTGGTATTAATTGATTTTGACCGTGTAGATGTTACCAATTTGCACCGTCAGCAATACAAAGCAAATCAAGTCGGGCGATATAAGACGGATGCTCTTGCGGAAAATCTTTTGGAGATTGCACCTTATGCGGAAATTGAAACAGTGACAGAGAGAATTACAGAGGAAAATTTCATCGATATTTTAAAAGATGTAGATGTCGTATGTGAAGCATTCGACAGAGCAGAAAGTAAGGCAATGCTTGTAAATTGTGTCTTGGAACAATTGCCCGAATGCTATTTGGTTGCAGCTTCCGGAATGGCAGGTATAAGCACTCCCAATTCCATCAAAACTCGAAAAATTATGAAACGATTTTATTTGTGCGGAGATGAAGTCAGCGATGTGGAAGATTCCATAGGATTGGTAGCTACACGTGTTATGCTTTGTGCCGCACATCAGGCACATACAGTCCTGCGTATTCTTGCAGGCGAATATGAAGTATAAAAAAGAAGGTTTTATTATGATTAATAACGACAAATTGGTTATTGGCGGTCACGAATTTAATTCTCGTTTTATTTTAGGTTCAGGTAAATACTCCATGAAACTCATTGAAGCTGCGGTAAAAGATGCCGGAGCAGAAATCATCACTCTTGCTGTTCGCAGAGCCAATACAAAAGAACATGAAAATATTTTAGATTATATCCCGGAAGGAATTACTCTTTTACCTAATACGTCCGGTGCGAGAAATGCAGAGGAAGCCGTTCGTATTGCACGCCTTGCCAGAGAATTGGGGTGCGGCAATTTTGTAAAGGTAGAAATTATGCGTGATACTAAATATTTGTTGCCTGACAACCAAGAGACGATTAAGGCAGTCGAAGTTCTTGCAAATGAAGGATTTGTGGTTATGCCTTATATGTATCCGGATTTAAACGTAGCTCGTGATATGGTCAATGCCGGAGCCGCAACTATTATGCCTTTGGCTTCTCCGATTGGTTCAAACAAGGGCTTGGCAACAAAAGAATTTATTCAGATTCTCATCGATGAAATTGATTTACCGATTATTGTAGACGCCGGTATCGGCAGGCCGTCTCAGGCTTGCGAAGCGATGGAAATGGGAGCTGCTGCAGTTATGGCAAACACAGCTCTTGCAACTGCAGGTAATTTGCCGTTGATGGCTGAAGCTTTTCGTCAGGCTATCGAAGCCGGCAGAAAAGCATATTTGTCCGGTCTCGGTCGTGTATTGACTCGAGGCGGTTCTTCTTCATCTCCTTTGACCGGCTTTTTGCGTGATTAAGGAGAGCAAGTATGGAAAATCAATTTTTTGTAGATTCAAAATATCTCTCTCCGGCAGCTTTGGAGAAAAAACATAAATTGGAAACAGAAGCTGCGTGTCGTAAGAATCACATGGAATATTTACCGGGCATGGAAATTATCGAATCCGATGTTTGTCATCAAGTAATGTCGCAGACGGCTTCTTTTGATTATTCTGTTTATACAGCCGATGATGTTCGTGCAGCTCTTGACCGTGAGACTTGTTCTGTTGAGGATTTTAAAGCGTTACTTTCACCGGCAGCCGAACCTTTTTTGGAGGAAATGGCACAGAAGGCTCGTATTGAAACAAGCAAGCATTTCGGTAATACAGTTTACTTATTTACACCTTTGTACATTGCCAATTATTGCGAAAATTATTGTGTTTATTGCGGATTTAATTGTTACAACCATATTACTCGTATGAAATTGGATATGGAACAGATAGAGCATGAAATGAAAATCATTGCCGATTCCGGAATGGAAGAGATTTTAATTCTTACCGGAGAAAGTCGTACTCAAAGTGATGTTGGGTATATCGGTGAAGCTTGCAAATTGGCAAGAAAGTATTTCAAAATGGTTGGTTTGGAAATCTATCCGGTAAATACCGATGAATATAAATTTCTACATGAATGCGGAGCTGACTATGTAACCGTATTTCAAGAAACTTATGATATCGATAAATATGAAAAACTTCACTTGTTCGGTCATAAACGAGTATGGCCGTATCGTTTTGACTCACAGGAACGAGCTCTTCTCGGCGGTATGCGTGGAGTTGCTTTTTCCGTACTCTTCGGTTTGTCCGATTTCAGAAAGGATGCACTGGCGAGTGCACTTCATGTGTATTATTTACAACGTAAATATCCTCATGCCGAGATGTCTTTGTCTTGTCCGAGACTGCGGCCGATTATCAACAATGACAAAATCACGCCTCTTAATGTAGGAGAGAAACAACTTTGTCAAATCCTCTGTGCTTATCGAATTTTCTTGCCGTTTGTGGGAATAACAGTGTCTTCCCGTGAGAGTGTTGAGTTTAGAAACGGGATCGTAAAAATTGCGGCAACCAAAGTTTCTGCAGGTGTATCTACCGGTATCGGGGACCACGAAAGTAAGTATTCCGGCAAAAAAGATGATTTGGTCAAAGGCGATGAGCAGTTTGAAATTGATGATAATCGAAACTTTGAAACAATGTACAAAGATATGTCCGACGAAGGTTTACAGCCGGTTTTGAATGATTATGTGTATGTCTGATATTATTTGTGTCACCAATCGAAAATTGTGCCGGGAAGATTTTTTGACAAGAATTGAGCGAATCGCAGCTTGTCGTCCGGCAGGAATTATTCTCCGTGAAAAAGATATGTTGCCGGGAGAATATAGGAAACTGGCGGCGGCAGTTATAGAAATTTGCAATAAATATGATGTGAAATGTATTTTGCATGGTTTTCCGACGGTTGCGATATCTTTTCATGTAAATGCGGTTCATATACCGTTACATATTTTGAGGACAATGTCACAGGAACAAAAAGCTCATTTTTCAATTTTGGGAACATCATGTCACAGTGTGGAAGATTCTTTGGAGGCAGAAGCTTTGGGCTGTACTTATATAATCGCAGGACATGTATTTGAGACTGATTGCAAAAAAGGATTACCCGGCAGAGGTCTGGACTTTTTGCGAAATGTATGTGCAGCCGTGAATATTTCGGTGTATGGAATCGGCGGAATAGACACAGATAATATTGCTTTGATACGTGATGTCGGTGCTGCCGGAGCGTGTTTGATGAGTAGCTTGATGGAAGCAGAAGATGTCACAGAACTAATGAAAGCTATGGAGGAATAAAATGGAACTTAATAAGAAAATGTTATTGCTTTATATCGTAACAGACCGCAGCAGGTTGAAAGACGGTCAGACATTATCATCTGTTTGTGAAGAAGTATTGGCGAACGGAGCAACTTGTATTCAACTTCGTGAAAAGAAACTGAATGAGGAAGATTTTTTTAATGAAGCAATGGAAATTGCGGCTTTGTGTAAACGGTACGGAGTTCCTTTTTTTATTAACGATAATGTTGAGATTGCAATCAAATGTCATGCTGACGGAGTTCATGTAGGACAGAAGGATATGCAGTTAGAAAAGGTGCGACAAATAGTCGGCGACGATATGATAATCGGAGTGTCAGTTCATTCAGTGGAGGAAGCTTTGAAAGCAGTCGAAAACGGAGCGAATTATCTCGGAGTCGGTGCGGTATTTTCTACTTCTACTAAAACGGATACAAATGTTTTACCGGCAGAAACTCTTCGTGATATTTGTGCGGCAGTTGATGTTCCCGTAGTCGCTATCGGCGGCATTAATGAAAAAAATCTGATGAAATTGTCAGACAGCGGGGTAGACGGAGTAGCTGTAGTATCTGCAGTTTTTGCCGCCGAAAACCCCGGAGAAGCTACAGCACGACTTCTTGGACTTGCAAGAAAAACGGTCGCTCAAGAATAAGCAAAACATGAAAGTATAAAAAGAAAACAGCGGAACATTTTATACCGCTATGCAAAATGAAGATGAATGAAAAGGAAAACAAAACAATGAATTTAAAAACAGTATTAACAATTGCCGGAAGTGACAGCAGCGGAGGTGCCGGCATTCAAGCGGATATAAAAACCATGACAGTGAACGGAGTTTATGCCATGAGTGCGATTACAGCATTGACGGCACAAAATACAACAGGAGTGAAGGCTATTCAAGAATCGTCACCGGATTTTTTGAAGCAGCAATTAGATTCAATATTTGAAGATATTTATCCCGATGCGGTAAAAATCGGGATGGTGTCATCAGATAAGTTGATTTGTGTGATTGCGGACAGATTGAGATATTACGGAGCAAAGAATATTGTAGTCGACCCGGTGATGGTGGCGACTTCCGGTTCAGTTTTGATGAAAAGCAATGCAGTCCAGACAGTTATCGAAGAATTGTTGCCGCTTTCAACTCTTGTTACACCTAATATTCCGGAAGCAGAAGTTTTTTACGGACAGACTATAAAAACTAAAGAGGATATGGTTGTGGCTGCAAGACAAATCGGCGACCGATATCACTGTGCCGTTTTGCTTAAAGGCGGTCACAGTATCAATGATGCAAATGATTTACTTTATGCAAACGGTGAAACTGTTTGGTTTGAGGGGAAACGTATCGATAATCCCAACACTCACGGTACAGGCTGTACGCTTTCGAGTGCTGTTGCTGCTAATCTTGCAAAAGGATTTACTCTTGTCGAATCCGTACAAAGAGCAAAAGAATATATCAGCGGAGCTTTATCTGCAATGCTGGATTTGGGAAAGGGCTGCGGTCCGATGAATCATGCATTTAATTTACAAGGAAAGTTTGCAAGGGAGGCGAGGTAAAATGGAAGAAAAGCGAACTTCAGTTTTTGAAAACGGATTAATTTGGTTTGGAGCTGCAGTTTCTATTGCAGAAATTCATACGGGGACTTATTTTGCTTCTCTCGGATTTTTTAAAGGCATACTTGCCGTATTAATCGGTCATATTATCGGATGTGTTATGCTGTTTTGTGCCGGGCTAATCGGCGGTAAAGTTCAAAAAAGTGCAATGGAAACAGTTAAAATGAGTTTCGGTAATAAAGGTGCTTTGCTTTTTTCTATATTGAATATTGTTCAGTTGATAGGTTGGACAGCTATTATGATTTATGACGGAGCATTAGCTGTAAACGGAATCTTTGATATGGGAAATTGGATTTGGTGCATTGTGATTGGCATATTAATAGGTCTTTGGATTATGGTCGGTATCAAAAAACTTGGCAAAATAAATGTTGTCGTGATTTGTGCGTTATTTGTTTTAACGGTGATTTTAAGCTTTGTAATTTTTGGTAAGAATGCAGTTTTGAATATCAGCGGAGAGGGAATAACCTTTGCTGCAGCTGTAGAACTTTCCGTTGCTATGCCGTTGTCTTGGTTGCCGTTAATCAGTGATTATACACGAGATGCAAAAAAAACGGAGAAAGCTACAGCGGTCAGTGCAATTACATACGGTCTTGTCAGTTGTTGGATGTATATCATCGGTATGGGAGCAGCTATTTTTACGTCAGAATCAGACATTGCACAGATTATGATTAAATCGGGGCTTGGAATTGCAGGTCTTTTGATTGTGGTATTTTCTACGGTTACGACAACTTTTCTTGATGCTTATTCAGCCGGAGTTTCAGCAGAATCTTTGTCGACGAAGATTAACGGAAAATGGACGGCTGTTATTGTTACCGTAGTCGGTACGGTTGGGGCGATTTTCTTTCCTCTTGCAGACATTACCGATTTTTTGTATTTCATCGGCTCTGTGTTTGCTCCGATGATTGCGGTACAGATTGCAGACTTTTTTATATTGAAGCAGAATAGTGAGCAAAAAGATTTCAGTGTTCAAAATTTGTTGATATGGTTCATCGGCTTTATTATTTACAGAATGCTTATGCGAGTTGATATCGTAATCGGTAATACGTTGCCGGATATGATTATTACAATTGCTCTTTGTGTTGCAGTACACAAAATTAAAGGTTTCTACAGAAAATTATCGGAGAAATGAATCGTTAAGGATGTTTTACCGGAAAGCAGAATGATGAAGTTATTTTGAAAGTGCAGTTTTTTTTGTTATAAAAATGGCAACGAGGTGTTTATGGTAAAAGTAATGTTTGTTTGTCACGGGAATATTTGTCGTTCGCCGATGGCAGAGTTTTTGTTTAAAGATATGGTTGCTAAATTGGGAATTGCAGATAATTTTGAAATAACATCATCAGCTACCAGTACGGAAGAAATCCGGAACGGAGTGGGGAATCCGGTACATCCGGGAACTGTGAAAAAATTGGCAACGTTGGGAATTTCTTGTGCCGGAAAAAGGGCGGTTCAGATAAGAAAAGCAGATTATCAATATTATGACTATATCATTTGCATGGACAGAATGAATATGCAGAATATTTTAAGAATATGCGGTGAAGATACAGCGGGTAAGGTTTTTAAAATGCTTTCTTTTTGTAATGAAAATGCAGATGTGGCAGACCCATGGTATACGGGGAATTTTGATGAAACTTACTTTGATATAAATCGAGGATTGAAAGCTTTTTTAGAATATCTGAAAGAACGAAAGGAAATATAAATGAAAACGTTGTTTGTGTCGGATTTGGACGGGACATTATTGCATAGTGACGAGAGAGTTTCGCCGTATACTTGCGATGTAATAAATAGACTTACGGAAAAGGGAATAATGTTTTCTTATGCTACGGCTCGGTCATATATTACGGCTCGCAAGGTTACAGCCGGATTAAATGCACAGATTCCGCTGATTATTTATAACGGAGCTTTTATTCTTGATAATTTGACAGGTGCGATAATGCTTTCGAATTATTTCGGCAATGAAGTTCAGGGGATTTTAAGTGAATTGATTAATGCCGGAATTATTCCGATAGTGTATGCCTATATAGACGGCGTGGAAAAGTTTTCTTTTGTGTATGACAAATGCAGCCGAGGAATGAAAGAATTTTTGAGTACCAGAACGGGCGATGTACGAGCCAATTCTGTGACTGATACAGAACAACTGAGAAAAGGAGAAATCTTTTATATTACTTGTATTGATGATGAAGAAAAACTGAAACCTTTTTATGATAAATACAAAGATGATTTTCATTGCGTTTTTCAACGAGATATTTATTCCGGCGAACAATGGCTTGAGATTATGCCGAAATCAACATCAAAGGCAAATGCGGTTTTGCGATTGAAAGAATATTTAAAAGCGGAACGTGTGGTGGTATTCGGTGACGGAAAAAATGATGTGGATATGTTTGAAATTGCAGATGAATGTTATGCCGTAGAAAATGCGGTTGAAGAATTGAAAAATATCGCTACCGCAGTAATACAAAGTAATAATGAGGACGGTGTGGCGAAGTGGCTGGGAAGAAAGTTATTTCTCCATGTATAACAGCAAAGGAATAGAGTAACTATTTGAAATCGACTTGTTTCGGACGCTGAAAAAGCTAAATCCTTGTAAAATATTCGATTATTATGGCTTGTAAAGATTCTGGCGAATCTTTCTATAATCGGAATTGTACTGTTTCATAGATTAACGATAGGTTCGATATTTGGGTTTTCTGCATATTTTTCTTGAAGAATGTTTT
>JBGUUT010000013.1:0-53635 GCA_045133795.1 Spirochaetota bacterium | reverse complement strand
CTGTCACAAGAAGAATTATCATAATACGAATCAGAAGCTAATCTTTTTTTCTCAATACAACTTTCTTTTTCTCATAATTTTTTCTGCCTTCTGCAAGAAAACTATATCTTTTTTAATTAACACTTTTTAAATATCACCAAAAAAACAGATGATTTCAATAATATAAATCGATAGATTACTTCTTATAAAATATTGCAAAACTTATATTTTCCCAAACAACACCTGCATTGTGTTAATAATACAATTTGCTGCCCAGGCCTCTATCCCATTACAGAATAGAGGTCTGGGCGTACATACAAAAGCCGACAAGCAAAACCTGTCGGCTACAAATTAAAATTATTTCAACCACTCTGTGTCAGTTCCGATTTTACCCGGAGCCGGACTTTTTGCAGTATCAAGAACATATACACGCATATTTCCCTGACCGCTGCAAGTCGCAGTAACGGTACCGTCGGCTGCAATCGTTTGACTGTCACCGGTAATACAATCTACATAAGTTCCTGCAGGCAAACCTGTAAATTCCGAACTACCGGAAATAGTTACTAAAACAAAACTATCTTCGCTTTCATCTGTATAACGACGTTTAAACGCCATAGAACCGGAACAGCCTTCTGTAGAATACTGACCTTTTCTCAAAGCTGTTACACTACGTCTGATTTGTGCCAAACGTTGAAGTTGTTTTGATAACGGTGCATTTAATGTTTCCGCCATTGCTCCGGTTGCATTACTGTAAACTCCGAAATCTGAAACATTAACACTTCCCTCAATATAATCTCCGAAATATGCACGACCGGTATCACATAAAGCCTCAAGACCGCCTTTATCAATAACCTTTCCGGCCTGAAATTCTATTTCGCTACCATAGTACATACAAGGAATTCCACGGAATGTGAACATCAAACTAAAGTTCTCTGCCCAAGCATCAGCTCCTTTATTATAACGATTAAAACAATCATCACTCGGCGAATAATCATGGCTGTCGACATATACAACGTTCCAAGTTGCATCATTGTATTTAGAATCTCCGCTACGAACCCCATAAGCACTTGAAGCACTGTTAAAATTCCAATGCATTGGAAAATCAATTACATTCAATCCTGAATGATGTGTATAATCAGGAGTATGATACTCATTTCCTTTTAAAGCATGATTATCAGAACTTCTGTTGTGACTTGTTCCCTGTGCATAATCCAATCCCTGTTGTTGAGCAGATTTTCCGTTTGTATGTTCAAACATTTTTGAACCTGACTCAAGCTCAGCCTGCAACATTTCGGTTTCAAACATTACATAATCATTCCATGATGTTTCACTGTCATCCCAAGGATAATTCTTCTCTTCATCCCAAGTGTAGAAATAAGCACTCATATTAGGTGTTTCTCGATATTCAACTTCATTTGCTCTGGCACAAATTTCAGTAAACATATAAAATTTATCATTTCCGGCTTCTGCTGCCGCCTCCATAAATGCATTATTCAACACCTTGTTAAAAACAAGACGAGGAATATGTTTACCGGTATCGATACGGAATGCATCTACTCCCATTTTAATATATTGAGAATATGCTTTTACAATATAATTCAAAACTGCAGGATTTTCTGTATTCAAATCTACACAGTCTCCGGCAATTTGCATCCATTGACTACTGAATGTATCCCAATTTCCGTGTCCGTAATGATGATAATAATTGCGATAATCGTGATTTACGCCGTCGGTATTCTTCATCAATGCAAGACGCATTTGGTATTGAGCTGAACCTTCTGCCGTAATATAAGCATTCCAATCCAATAAAGTTTCCGGATGAGGCTGCAAGATAGAATTAATATCTTCATGGTCGCCGTTTACATAATCCTTTACAAACATCGGAGCCAATGTATCTTCACCAAAGTTTCCAGTATGCTGAAATACAACATCAAGAACAAGCTTCATATCACGAGCATGAACCTCATCAATCAAAGTTTGAAAATCCACATCATCAGATTCATAACGAGGGTCAACTTTGCTGAAATTCATTGCATGATATCCATGATAATCAAGCCCGGAACAGTTTTCTACTACCGGCGTAATCCACACGGCACTAAATCCCAACGCTTTGATATAATCAAGCTTTTCAATTAAACCTTTAAAATCTCCACGCCAAGACGGGTCATCAGCCGGAGTTGATGCATTTTCATCCCAACAGTGGACATTATTAGATTTGTCTCCGTCATAGAAACGTGTAGTAATTGCAAAATAGATTGTCTCATCGCGGAAATCCCAACTTGTTTCTGTACCCGGATAAGTTTCGATATTAATAGAAGTCGTATCTGTAGCTCCTAAATCATCAGTGACTGTCAATGTCAAAGTATAAGTAGATATATTCGCAGGAACAGTAATATTTACAGAACTTGCACTGTCAGAATCAAGTTTTACCCCTCCGGTAATACTCCATTTATAAGATACAATTTCACCGTTCAAATCGTAAGAACCTGTTCCACGATAATTTTTTGTAGTACTTACGGGAACACGCTTCGAACCTCCTATAACTGCTACCGGCGGAATGTTAGCATTAGTCGTAGTAACTTCAATTTCTTCTGTAGAAGCTGAATTTCCGGAAGCGTCATAGGCGGTAGCCTTCAATGTATGAGTTCCATTTTTTAATACTGTCGTATCCCAATCAAATGCATACGGCAAAACCTTAACAGTTTTCTTCTTTTTACCGTCTACAAAGAAATCTACATATCCCATTTCTCTGTCATCACTTGCATTTACCTCACAAGTTACGACTCCGCTGAGATTTGCGTTAGATGTCGGAATCACAAAAGACACAACCGGAGGTACATTGTCGCCCGGATGATCAGACCATTTGCCGTCTTTGTACCACCACTCGCCTTCTGTTCTTTCAAGGTTAGCAGTTTGACCTGCACCTTTGTTACTAAAAACAACCATAGAAGTTGTTTTTTCAATTGTAAATGTATACCAATTAGAATTCTCTTCTTGAGTCATTTCTACACCGGGCCATTTCCCGCCGGTATAATTATCGCTTTCATTTGTTTTATTCCATGCCCAAATATGAGTATACCCATAAGCATGAACTATAATCTTTCCGGTAACAGCTTCCTGATAGGTCAATGTTAAATAATAATCTACAGTTTTACCATCTCTATCGGTAAGCGTAATTTTCAAAACCTTATTTCCGAAGGTTACATCATCTGCGGCAACCGTAACATTAACAAATTTTGATGACGTCACATCTACTCCGTCAATTTCAATGTTTTGAGTTTCATCATTTGCTTCTACGGCTACAACAGCATTTTTTGCATTTACCTTAGCACCCATATTCTTTTGTACTGCCAAGCCGGCACCGTTATCCACTTTTACAGATGTCAAAGCTGCGGCACTTGTCTGCACTACAATCACTTTCAATTTGTAAGTAATAAATGCACCGTTGCCGGAATCAACTTTTATCTCAAGTAAATTTTCCCCTGTCAAATCAAGTACAACATCAGAGGCTTCTTCACCGGCTATTGTAACAGTATGAGCAGAATTTTCCGATGTAACCGAAATTCTAACGGAAGATGTATCAACTTCTACTTCCATTTCTGATTTTACTGCCAAATTTTTACCGTTTACAGAGACAGAAGCAAGCTTACAATCATTAACAGGTTTATCAGCTCTGGCAATATTCACGCAATAAGTTTTAGTTGTTGTACCGTCTTCTGCCGTTACAATAATGTTTATTGCATTTTTACCAATGTTTAAGGGGATATCTTTCAGATTTTCAATATCAACACTTGCCACTGCTGCCGAATCCGCTGTTTCATACGACAAAGCAACACTTGAAACATCATAATCTACATTAGCTGTATAATTTACTACATTCGGCGAAAAAACCGGAGTCAATGCAATTAAATCATTGCCATGTTTCAATTCCAAAGACCGCAATGTTGCATTATCTGAAGGATTTTCAGACTGACGAACAACCTTTATCTTATAGATTTTAATAAGTCCGGCATTTTCTACACTGATTTCAATAATATTCTCTCCGGTTTTTAAAGCTACGGCAATATTTTCTCCGTTTTGGCAAACATTCCCGTCAATCGTAATTTTTCCAAATTCCGCAGAAGGATAAAATACAGCTTTATCCATAGAATTACTTACATTAAACTCATAATTTGTAGTCAATTTATTAAACACCAAATCATCAATTCCGCCGATACTTAACGAATCAAGAAAGGCTGTATCTTCCGTACTTTGCGGAACTACTTGATAATATTTGGTAGCAAATGCATTTTCGTAACCATCTTTAAAAACACCTACACGTATCATCCCGCTTTTTGACAGACGAAAAGGTCCTGTGTATTTCTTTCCGTCTTCACTATTCGGAGCTTTTCCGTCTGTAGTGTAATAACACTCTGCCCCTTCATCAAATATTATCATAATATCAGTTTGGTCATCGATTATCAAATCTGATGGTACAACTTTAGGTGGGTTAAGCTTCTTAACATCCTTTGATGAGTCATTTGAATCACTTATCGTTGATGTACAAGCAGCTAAAAAACAACTTGCAATCAACAATAAAAACAATAACTTTTTCATATTTTTTTTCTCCACAAAAATATCAATTTACATGGAAAAATCATTAACAAGAAACAAGCCAATGTAGTTTTTCTAAAAAATAAAACTATTTTCTTTATTAGACATTTGACTTTTAATCGCTTGGTTATTATATTGATGACCATCTTTCGATTTGAAAAATTATTAATGATAAAAAACTTTTTGGAGGAAAAAATGAGTGATATAAAAGAAGAAAAAGGACAGCTTTCAATTCATACGGAGAATCTTCTGCCAATTATTAAGAAATGGCTTTACTCTGACCGTGAGATTTTTATTCGTGAGTTAGTGTCAAACGGTGTCGACGCAATGACAAAATTGCGTTTATTGAATCTTTCCGGTGAAGTAAAAGAAACCGGAGATTTATTTGTAGATGTTTGCATTGATAAAGAAAAGAAAACTTTGACATTCAAAGATACCGGAATCGGTATGACCGGTGACGAAGTTAAAAAATATATTAATCAAATTGCGTTTTCCGGTGCTGCAGATTTTATTTCACAGCATGAAAAAAATAACGACTTAGGCGAAATCATCGGTCATTTCGGATTGGGATTTTACTCTGCGTTCATGGTAAGTGATAAAGTTGAGATTTTCTCAAAATCATACCAAGACGGAACTGAAGCCGTTCACTGGGTAAATGACGGCGGTACAGAATTCTCTATGGAAAAAACTGACAAAGCCGACAGAGGTACAGACATCGTTCTTCATATTAACAAAGAAAACGAAGATTTCCTTGAAGAATACAAAGTTCGTGAAGTAATCGAAAAATATTGTAACTTCTTGCCTTACCCTATCAAATTAAACGGTAAAGAAATAAACGACCAACATCCTTTGTGGCTAAAACGTCCGAATGAAGTAAAAGATGAAGATTACAAAAACTTCTACAGCAAATTATTCCCTATGGAAAGCGAACCTTTATTCTGGATTCACCTTGACGTAGAAGTACCTTTCAATCTTAAAGGTATTTTGTATTTCCCTAAAATCCGCCATGAATTGGACAGCTCAAAAGGAAGAATTAAATTATTCTGTAACCAAGTTTTTGTTACAGATAATGCAAAAGAAATTATTCCGGAATTCCTTACATTATTGCAAGGTTGTATCGACATCCCGGATTTACCGTTAAACGTTTCTCGTTCTTATTTGCAAAATGACCCATATGTTAAAAAGATTTCTGAACACATTACAAAGAAAGTTGCTGATAAACTTAACGAAATCTACAAAAAAGACCGTGCAGCTTACGAAGGATTTTGGGATGACATCAGTATTTTCGTAAAATACGGAATGATGAACAACGAGAAGTTCTTTGACAAAGTAAAAAATGTTTTGATGTTCAAAACTTCAGATGATGTTTACAAAACTCTTGAAGAGTACAAAGAAAAAAATAAAGGTATTAATAAGGAAGAAAACGGAAAACAAGTTGTTCTTTATGCATCTGACCCGGAAAAACAAGCTGCATTAATCGATATGTGTAAAGGTCAAGGTTTGGAAGTAATTTATTTCAATTCAATGATTGACGTACATTTTATCCAATTCCTTGAAATGAAAGATACAGACGTTTCATTTATCCGAATCGACAGTGATACAAACGCAATGCTTTCTGATGATAAAAAAGAAAAGATTGTTGATGAAAATAACAAATCTATCGATGACAAAATCGAAGAATTATTTAACTCAATCTTGAAACCTGAAGAAAACAAATCTTTGAAAATCAAAGTACAAGCTCTTAAAGATACAAAGATTCCTTCTATTATCGTATTCTCAGAACATATGAGACGTTTTAAAGAAATGAATGCAATGTTCAGAGGCGAAATGGGCGGTGCGGATATCTTCTCTGACCACACTTTGATAATCAACAGTTCAAACGAAATGATTTCAAAATTGGTTGCTGCAAAAGATGACGAAGGTAAAAAAGAACTTGTAGAAAAACTTGTTCTTAATGTTTATGATTCTGCACTCTTGGCTCAAGACAATTTAAAAGGTGAAAAATTAGTTAAATTCTTGGAAAGAACAACTGAACTTACCGGAATGAACTTGTAATCCATACTATAAAATACAAAAAGCTAACGATTTTCTCGTTAGCTTTTTTTTATTGTCCGGAATGTGCCCAGACCTCGATTCTAAAACAGAATAGAGATCTGGGCATGAAAAAAATTATGCCCATTCCTTTAAAAGAAATGAGCATAAAAAGTATAAAGAACTAAACGACCTTTATTACTTTATCAAAAACAAGAGTTCTTATCGTTTTATTAACAGAACTTCCTCTACCTGCAGCCGTTTTAATAATAAGTGTATAGTTCTCTCCCGGAATTAAATCCTCTTTCAAAATCACCTCCAGAAAACCGGAAGTATTTTTAAAGAAATTCTCATCTTTTACCCTTATCCAAGTAGATTCGTCTTTGTCATAAAAACCATTTTCATCATTTTTCGCAAAGAATAAACCGGCTTGGTCGGAGTCTCCGGCAATCTTAACACGCCGTCCTTTTATTCTTATCGGCATATTTACAGTCACGGTAAAATCTGTCTTATGAGTAGAAAGGTCTTCAATACTTGAAATCACAGGTAAAGATTCTTCCTTTTGTGCACTTACAATCTCTGCCTTACTCACGGCACTCAAAGCTTCTTGTGACGGAGAAAATCCTAATGTTAATGTCGGAATCTCTGTTGTATCCGGATTAAGACTGCTGATACTGCCTTGTACGTTTGGATACAATGTACCGAGTTCAAAAAGATTTACAGCAAATCCCTGACTTATCAAATCTAAAATGCTTTCTTTAAACAGTAAAACCGAAGCTACAAGAGTCGCCTCATCAAACAATTTTGATTTGTTTAAAATTGCAGCAATAACATTATTCATTCCCGCAGTTGTACGTTGCACTTTTGCATAACTGGAATCATCTTGTTTAAAATAATTTCTGTGGATTGTTACGTTAACCGTCCCACCTAACGGCAAAATTTTAGAAGTATTCATAAAATCACCTCAAAATATAAAAATATAATTTTCTGATAACGATACGGCGATTACGTGATATATTCTATAAATAGTTGTTAATATATGTATATATACGTATATAAGTTTTCGTACCTTTTTGCTTATTACAATAAGTAAAAAGGTTTTTTTATTTGTCGAAGCAACGCTGTCAACAAACAAAAAGTTCTTTATTGTCCGCCTGTGCCGTAATTTCTCAAACAGACACTTATTTATTCTTTTCAATACCTCACCTCCTACATATTAAGATTTACAATTCAAATTTAATCAATTATTTATTCTTACTATCTATAAGCCTTTGGAACGGTTATTTACCCACATGGAAGCTTAATCAATTATTTATTCTTACTACCTATAAGCTTTTGGAACGGTCATTTACACCTGTGGAAGCTTAATCAATTATTTACTCTTACTACCTATAAGCCTTTAGAACGGTTATTTACATCAGTGGAAGTTTAATCAATTATTTACTCTTACTACCTATAAGCTTTTGGAACGTTTTTTTACACCTGTGGAAGCTTAATCAATTATTTATTCTTACTACCTATAAGCCTTTGGAACGGTCATTTACACCTGTGGAAGTTTAATCTGCTATTTACTCTTACTACCTATAAGCCTTTGGAACGGTCATTTACATCAGTGGAGGCTTAATCAATTATTTATTCTTACTATCTATAAGCCTTTGGAACGGTCATTTACACCTGTAGAAATTTAATCAATTATTTATTCTTACTACCTATAAACTTTTGGAACAGTCATTTACACCTGTGGAAGTTTAATCTGCTATTTACTCTTACTACCTATAAGCCTTTAGAACGGTCATTTACACCTGTGGAAACTTAATCAATTATTTATTCTTACTATCTATAAGCCTTTGGAACGGTCATTTACACCTGTGGAAGCTTAATCAATTATTTATTCTTACTACCTATAAGCCTTTAGAACGGTCATTTACACCTGTGGAAACTTAATCAATTATTTATTCTTACTACCTATAAGCTTTTAGAACGGTTATTTACACCTGTGGAAGCTTAATCAGTAGTTTAAACACTCTTCCAAAAGCCAATACGCACCGATCTACAACAGTAGAAATTTAATCAGTAGTTTAAACCTGCTTATTTGTTCAAAAGTTGATTCATCTACAACAGTAGAAATTTAATCAGTAGTTTAAACAAACAATCGGATATTCTAAAGACTGATCTACAACAGTAGAAATTTAATCAGTAGTTTAAACTTCAAATACTCGCATTTTCTTCGCTCATCTACAACAGTAGAAATTTAATCAGTAGTTTAAACGGTGATATCGTCGTTCGGTTGTTCATTATCTACAACAGTAGAAATTTAATCAGTAGTTTAAACACCATGAGCGAAAAGGAAAGGCATTATCTACAACAGTAGAAATTTAATCAGTAGTTTAAACTTAGAGCTGAAGGGTGAACTAGCAAATCTACAACAGTAGAAATTTAATCAGTAGTTTAAACAAAGAACTACTAGGAATAGAAGCGAAATCTACAACAGTAGAAATTTAATCAGTAGTTTAAACTTTAGCGTACAACAAATTAAGACCACATCTACAACAGTAGAAATTTAATCAGTAGTTTAAACGTTGAGGAACTGAAAGGGAGGACAAATCTACAACAGTAGAAATTTAATCAGTAGTTTAAACCCTTACCATGTACAACAGTACAATGTATTACTGTTTCAGAGTGTTTATTACAAAAAAAGATTGTTAAAAAAGCCTTTTTCTTCATAATTTTTCCAGTAAGACATAGGGTTTGCAACTATTTATCAGCCAATTAAAAAGAAATCTCTATCTTCATTTTTGGCATATCCGTAACATGTTTTCTTACAAGTTGCGGATAGATTAAATATAATAATACTATCCTCTTCTGTAAAGAACTTTGAATAATTATTTTCAATTTCAGTTGTTATATTTTGCAAAACAGTTTCACTGTTACGTATTTCAAATACTGAATATTGCAATCTAAAACCAAATTTGGATAAAAACTTTGAAAACTTTGTTCTGACCTTATCATTACTTATATCATAGCTTACTAACAACATTACACATCCTCCATATAAAAAGTCGGAAATTCATCAATTGTTTTATCACGCATAAAAGCTCGATAATAAGATTGTAAGTAAATAAAAATCTCATTTTTATATTCCAATAATGCTTCCAAAATTATTCCCAGATACTTCTTTGAATTTTTCCACGGTAAAATATACTGATTTTGATTTTTCCAAAAATCTTTTTCACTCACCTGACCTAGATTCAAAGCTTTTAAAATCGCAAAATCAACAATAGGTCTAAAAGGTTCTTCTAAATCACAGACTAAAGACTTTCTGTGAAAAAATTGAGTATGTAAAATACCGACATAAACATCAAAACCATACATTTCTAAAAGTGCGTTTATAACATTGAACAATATTGTATATCCAATATCCATCAAAGTATTTGTAATATCATGTTTCACTCTTGGCTGACGGGAAGTCCAATTATATTCAGCAAATAAAGTTTTAAAATATAACTTCGCACTTATCCCTTCAATTCCCATAATTTCTTGACCGGTTAAATTAGGTTTTAAAACATCTTTTTCGAATTGTTCCAATTTCGCAATTACATTTTTTTCTTCTTCCGTTTTTTTCCGTTTCTTCTTTAATAAAAACGTTTGATTATGAATTTTATTTGCAATAATATGAGCTGCAATTTCTGTTTTATCATAAACATATTGCTTTTTACGAAGTAAAACATTCCCCTCTGCTTTAGACGGAAGAATAGAAGTAATTCGAAGATTCGGATTCATAAAAACAATTGTAAAACCAAACTTTTTTGAACGTTCTAAAAGTCCGGTCGTTAAACAAAAATCTCCACAGATAAATAAAGCGAAAAGCCTATAACAAGTTGATTGATGTTTTACTTTTCCGTCTTTATCAGTTATTACTAAATTATCATTTTTAAAGCTGATTCTTTCACCGTCTGTCGTAAAGACAAAAGCTATTTGTTTGTGTTCAAAATCCCTTGTACTCATCATCTAAAAGCCCCCGTTATATGATTTCGGAGCTAAAGGTCTGTCACAAAAATCATTATAAATACAGTTTCTGCACTTATCTTCATTTTGCGGAATAAAAGAATCCATATCAAAATTTTGCATTGCATTATTCACTGCTTTAAACTTAGAAAACATTTCTAAATCATCTTCCGGCAAAGGAATTGAATACACTTTATTATCATCACTTGAATAAAATCTAAGCTGCTTTACGGTATATCCCATTTCTCGCAGGCAAAAACATTGTGCATATAATTGAAATACATAACCATCATAAATTGTTTCGATATGCTTTTTTCGTTCTGTGAGCAATCCTTTTTCAGTATCAAAAATATCAATTTTTCCGCATAATTTATATTCATCAGAATAAATATCTAAGCTTTGCAAAATATTCTTATGGGTCGAATATCTTTTTTCATCAATAGCTTCATGAACAGCCTTTCCGTCTAACTGGGAAGCCCCATAATAAAGACGTTCTGAAAGACTGCCATAAAGCTGGTGATAATAAATTGAAAGCGGACAAAAAATAAAATCGTTCAGATAACTAATTTTTAGGTAAAGTTCCATTTTCTGACTCTTGATTTTCCAAATAGTTTTCTGATGAAATCACCGAATGACCAAGTTCTTTTTCTGCTTGCTTTCGTGCAACTCCTGCAACATTCCCTCCTCGATTTGCAACCTTTTTGTTTTCATCAAAAGTTTCGGGCTTTTCTTTTTGAGAAAGCTCTGTTGTAACTCGTTCTCCCAGCATTGTAAAAATCAATTCCAAATCTGTCATGTGGTCACGAAGATTTTGATTTTTCTTTGTCAGTCCTTTGTGAACCTTATATTCTGATGGAGTAAGTCCAAAAGTTGCTTTTGAGATTTCAGCTGTAAGAATTGCAAAATCTTTTTCTTTTGTAATTCCACGCTCTTTCCATTCATCCGTAAGATTTTGACGAATTGCAATTCCACGCAAACGTTTATCAATCCAGTCTTTTGAATATCCTTTTTTTTCATAAAGTTCTTTCATTCGCTCTTGTGCAAGTTCCGGATTTTCAATTTCTTGAATTCTCTCATAACCAACTTGTGCAAGCCACTGCTTAAACGGTTCTGCTTTTGGAGATGGAATTGATTGAATTATACGAAGTAGCGATTTTACATTAGCACAATCTGTCTCACGCATTTTTCCATCTGTTGCAACCAATTTCAACTGTCGACAAATTGTCGACAGTTCAATTCCATCCTCAAGCTGTACTCGTTTTTTCATCTTGAACCAATAATCTCTTGGATTAACGCTTTCTGTCAAAACTTGTACAACATCAACTACTGAAAAATACCATTGCTCTTCTTCATCATTCCAAACAGAACGAATTTTACCATCTTGAAAAAGCTTTATTGCTTGTACTGAATTATTTGAATCATTTTGCATATTCTTTTTCCTGTACAAACTTAAACCAGTCAGCGTTTGTAATTTTCATATCAATTTTCTTTACTTCTTTTTCTTCTGCTTTATCAAAACGCTTAAGTAAACTTAGCCCTTTCAATGCAATATGATAAGCTCCGTTAGCATCTGCATCCTTTGGAAGTATTGCATCATCTCCTTTTCTATATTCTTCTCGAGAATCAAAGAATGTTCCATCTGGTGCTTTTACCGGTGAAATAATATAATCTTCTTCTGTTTGAGCATTAGAATTTCTCATTTGAAGAATAAGTTTAAAACTGTAGAACAATGAATCCCAGAAATCCGCAACATCTTTTGACGGTTTATCACCGTTTTTTAAATCTGCACCAATTTCTAAAATTGAATCAAGAAGATTGTTTTCACTTGCATAATTGATATTCATTTTTTGAAATAAAACTTTTAACTTTTCAGAAATAAATACATCATCATAAGATTTATTCTTAGGATAATATACAATTCTTTTTTCCCTAGAATAAACAGACCATTTACTTATGAACATTTCTTCTCTTGCTTTTCCGTCAAAGTTTTTGTAATCAAAAGTAAACACGAAAGAATCGGTTTCATTATCAAAATGAATACTGTCAAACTTGCTAAAGAAACCTCGTTTTTTGTGGACATTTGTTAAATCCTTAAAATTGAACATATTCACAAAACCTGTTTTTGGATCTATTTTTGAAGTGTATCCAGCAGGAATATAAAACAACATTCCAGATTGTTTTCCTAACTTTTGAAAACTTTCAAATTTATTTGCAAGTTGATATCCATTCAAAACACCACCGGCTTCTGTAAGTCCTTTATCCTTAAAAACAAGATAATTTAATTTATCAATAAGCATATGTTCAAATTTTTGATATACTTGTTTTTCTACATGGAAACGCCCTCGTTTAAAGCCAAAGTTTAAATCTTCCATTACAACTATTGCGTTATGTTTAATCATTAACTGTGCAAGTTTATAAATTACAGCAGAAAGATAGCCTTCCTTTAATTCAGCAATTTTTCCAATTGTTTGCCAACTTTTTCTAGCTTCATCTCTCTCTTTTTCACGTTGATTTAGTTTTTCATGATAATCAATTTTTCTTGGGTTCGCATCATTTCGACTTTGTTCAACTGTATTAAAACTAAACTGATTTAGAATTTCTCCTTTTTGATTTATTAATGAAAGATAAATCAAATGACGTTCACCTCTATCAAGTCCAATAATATTAACATCTGGATTATTTTTTAGAAATTTTCTTACATTTTCATTTAAGGAATATGAATTTCCAGTAGCTTTGAAATTAATTGTAATTGGAACATGAAACAAGAATTTGGGCACCGTATAATGTTTGTCTTTTATAATGTCATGTTTTGCAACTTTTATGACAACATCATGAGTGTTTTTATATTCTTCTGCGTCATTTGAAAGTTTATCCAATTTCCCATTGGCATTTTTATAAATTTCTTCATAAATACTTTCCGGAATTGATTTTCCATCTTTTGTAAGTTTGTTTACAAGATACGAATCTTTTTTATGTACAATAGGATTTTTGATTCCAACAGGACGATAGAAAAGTTCTGCTTCTCCATTTAATTTTAGGCAAACATCCTTCAGATTTTCTTCACTAAAAAGATTTTTCCAATAAAGAGTGTGCATATTTGGAATTCCTTTTGATTCAGGAGAAAAATCTTTATTGTAGATTTGGAACAAATACAGTTTTCCGTCTTCAACCATTTTTTCAATTTCTAACACTGGTATATTTGTGAAAGAAAGTTTGTAACAAGTTGAATCAACATATTCAAAAAATTCTGTTAAATCCTTATACTCTTCAGATTTCTTAAAATGATAATCATAGATTGCAGAACTTTTATATGTCATTAAAAAATCTTTACAATATGTTATCCATATTGATAAAGCATTTTTATATCCTTCTAAATCTCCAGTCTGCTTATAATAACCAATTTGAAATTTCTTAGGACGAGTTTCATTATCACGTTTTGGAACAAATTTTTCCCCATCCCAAACATGATTATTCAAAAACCAGATTTCATGAGTTACTGTTAATTCTTTAAGAAATGATTTTTTGTCATTAAGAACTATAGGAGATGTAGTTCCTGTTAGGAAATGTTGTTTCACCACTTTTGTTTGAGTAGAGCACTTTGGAATTTGTTTCATTGCATCAAACTGCTTATAAATCATTTTTTCATAACAATCTTCATCTTTAACTTCGTATTTATCAGCAAATTTCGGTTTATCTTTTGGATTCATTATTCCAAGATAAAACATTCCATTCTTGCGGAACAAAACAGATGTGTTTGCTTGTTCTTTGTTTAGATCCCATCCATCAGCTAAAGTTGGATTATCAAAATTCAATTTATATTTTTCTGGAACAGCTGATTTTTTTGTTAAATAGTTTCTAGTTTTATTGTATACAGATATAACTTCTCTTAGAGCATTATATATAGTATCAAAATTTGCATAAAACGCAGATTCCCCAACTCCATTTACTTTTAATGGTTTTATGCGATGAAGCAAGTCTTGAACAGAATCAAGATAATCTTTTATTTTAGAAACAGTTTCTGAATCTTCTTGTAATTTTTCTTTTACAGAGTTTTCAAAACTGTTTTCCATAACTTTTCGTTTTGCAAGAATATCATCGTACATTTCTTTGACTGAAAGAGCAACAAGCTCTTCACTTTGTACATAGTTATCGGTTCCTTTTTCATAATAAAATCTATTCCTATGTTCAAAGTAATCCGTAATTCTTATATTTGTTTCAGGTACTTTTTCGCTTGAATATTTTAAAACATCATTTAATTCTGCAAGTGTATAAAATCCCTTTGATTTATTTTCTCCTTCATCTTCTAAAGATTTTACCCAGCGAGATTTTTCAGCCTTTGTTGTAAACTTTTCTTCTGCGTAATAATTCATTCTTGCTTGAAGCCAAGCCCAATCTCCTGTAAGAATACGCGAAAAATTATTAATATCTTTTCTGTTAATATAAATTTCATTCAAATCTTGTTCAGTTATAGAATCGAATAATTCACGACATTTTTCAAAAATAGATTTTTCGTCTTCTTTTGATTTTTCTTCTAATTTGTTTGCACAATCTTTAATTGCTTGTATTAATTCGTCGTCAGAATCGATAGCTTCAATTTTGAATGAAAGACTCGTTCTATCACTTAAAATCTGCTTAAAAAGAGGAACCATTTTTATTCTTTTATTGTTCTTTGCAAATTCTGGGTGTTGCTGCCAATAAAGATTTAGAAATTGATTTATTCCTCGTAAATTTTGTTCCTTATCATTTTCAACAATGCCACCAATTATTTGATTATAAAAATCAATTCCTCTTTGATTTTCTGCACCACTTTGACAGAGATATTTATTAAAAGATTGAATTGAGAAAATATCAGAAAGTTTTTCATTACCTAAATAATTTTTTAGTTCATTTTCAACATCTGCAATTACTTCAGGACATTTTTTTTGAATTGTTTCAAATACTGAAATGTTTGATAAAAATTTTGGAAAATTATCGTTTACAATTCTATATGGTACAGCAGTAGGAATATCTTTTGAAGAATATACATTTTCTCTATTTTCTTGAAATCCTTTAAAATATGAATAAAATCTTTTAAATGTTTCTATTGCTTCTTTATTTAATTCTAAAGATGTTTCTTTTTCAAACCATTCCGGTATAAGTTTATTAAATAAATCTTTGGGAGTTGATGCAGTCAAAGCTTTAAAACGTTTATCAGAACTAAATATTTTTAATATTTCATCGCGTTGTTTTTGTTGAGCAGAAAGCAAGTTTGTATCGTCATTTTTTGTTTTACTATATTCACTTATCTCTTTTGCTAAATCTAACCAATTAAAAGATGCTGATTTTAAAACATCATCAATAAAATAACGATGATAATTATCTATTATTTTTTTTACATCTTTGTAATCTTCAGATTTTTTCTTATCTGATTCCAAAAACTTTCCTTTAGAAATATTTTCTAAAGTTTTTCCAATAGGTTTTAGTTCAAAACGCAAAGTTTTAGAAACAGAATACCCATTTTTCTGCCCAGAAAATTCATCAATTGTTTTTTCCATAAAATAAACTCCTTTTTCAGTACAACTGTACAAATATTTTAGATTGTATCATATTAAAAGTCTCAAATAACGCTACAGCAAAATATTTTTTAATAAAATTTAATTATTATATTTTTTTCACCCACATTACTTTAATTATTACCTCTCCAAAAATTCTTGACGGTAAGATTGACTGCTTACACATGGTAAGATTGACTGCTTACACATGGTAAGATTGCTTCGACAGGCTTACGCTCGATGTTTTCTTGCGAAAACATTTCATTTGTTCACGTTGTGAACTCATCGTTGCTCAGCAATCGAAAAGTGAAAAAAGAGAGAATGAAAAATAAAAGCCAAGCGTGTCCAAGGAAGGGAGAGGGAAAACTTCGGACATCGCAACTTTGAGATGGTTTCCCTCTCCTAAAGATTACACGTTTTGAACTCAAAACGAATTCCAAACGCCGGCATAGCCGGCAAATTAGATTTTACCCCGGAAAAGTTTTATAAAACTTTGAACCAAAGTTTATTCCTTACACAAGGTCATATTAGAACTCCTTATATTTAAATAATCACTATATTTTTAAGGGACAGACCTTAATTCTAAAATAGTATAGAGGTCTGACACCTACAAACGCATGATAAAAATATGCGGCAGACAAATTGAGGATTGGGAGGGGGTCTGCCGCACGTGAGGTCAAGTTTGACATCAAAAGTTTGATTCGGATAACAAAGTTTACATCCGTTTAAAAGTTGTTATCCAAAGGCCGGGAGGTAAAAAATGATAGTCAAGTAATAAAAAAGACCTTTTTAAATAACTTTTGATGTCATTCACAAGCACTATAACATACCCGGTGTCTCAAATAACGCTACCGAATGAAAAAAAATTAACTTTTTTTTATTTTATTTTTTTAAGGGACAGACCTCTATCTCATTTCAGCATAAAGGTCTCGACACTTTTTTGCCTATAACACTTGCCGTTCTACTTTTTTTCACTTAAAATCGATTTTTCAAAATCGGAGGTAATTATGAAAATTGTAAAAAGACAACTCAACAGCAAAATGTGTTTTATTTGCGGATTAGACAATCCGGTAGGTTTAAAAGCTCCTTTTTATGACATGGAAGACGGAAGTGTAATGACACAGTTTCAATACAAATCAGAACATCAAAGTTTCCCGTTGCGAGTACACGGCGGTTTGATTGCTACAATGCTTGATGAACTTGCAATGCGTGCGTATTGGGTAGAAAATGCAGAAGGTTTGGGTGTAACACTTTCACTGGAAACAAAATTTCGCAAACCGGTACCTTATGATACTCAGCTTTTCGGTCGCGGAATAATAACTAAACAAACTTCACGAATGTTTATCGCCGAGACTCAAATTTTTGATAATACAGGTTTACTTTTGGCAAATGCAACAGCTAACTACATCAAATTGCCGGCTGAAAAGATTGCCGAAACAGCCAATTTCCATGAAGAAATGTGTTATTCAATAACCGACAATTTGACTGAACTTGATTTTCGACTTTAAATCTATACAAAAAAAAATCACCTTGTTGTTATACAAGGTGATTTTTTATAATTACAAGTTTCCGTTTTTATTATATACGGAAAAGCAAGTCTGCATATGTAGGGAACGGCCAATAATCTGTGCCCACAATCGTTTCAAGTTTATCGGCAACTCTTCTTACTTCATTCATCGCCGGGATAACAGAATCAGTATAAAACTTTCCGCTGTCGGTAACATTGTCACAATCTTTTACTTTCGCAGCAGTTTCTTCAAGTGTTCTTGTATTGCAAGTTAATTCATCAATAAGTACAGATAATTCTTTTACTAATTCCACTTGAGTTTTTGCAGCTTCACCGATAAGGTTTTTCATACTTAAAGCTGAATCCGAAACATCTTTTATAAAGTTTATAACTGCCGGTGTAATTTCTTTTCTTACCATTTCAAGCATTGTCATAACTTCAATATTAAGCACTTTACAATAATCTTCCATTTGAATCTTATAACGAGCTTCTATTTCAGTTTCAGTATGAACTTTATGTTTTAAGAAAAGCTTCACGTTCTTTTCATCAAGGAAATGCGGTAAAGCATCGGTTGTTGTCTTTAGATTTAACAAACCTCTTCTTTCTGCCTCATCAACCCATTCTTGAGAATAACCGTCTCCGTTAAAAATTATTCTTTTATGGTCATTTAATGTCTTTTTAATAAGTGCATTTAACGCCATATTAAAATCGTCCGCTTTTTCCAATTCATCAGCAAATTGACATAATACATCAGCCGTAATTGTATTAAGCATAATATTAGGACATGCAATAGACATGCTGGAACCAAGAGAACGGAACTCAAACTTATTACCTGTAAATGCAAACGGTGAAGTTCTGTTTCTGTCTGTGTTATCTTTCGGAAATGCCGGAAGAATATCTACACCGAGTTTCATTACTTCTTTTGCCTTTTTGTCATACGGTTTACCGGACATAATAGATTCCAATATCGCCGTAAGTTCATCGCCTAAGAATATTGAAATAATCGCAGGAGGTGCTTCATCAGCTCCCAATCGATGGTCATTTCCGGCAAATGCTACCGACAATCTCAACAAATCTTGATGTTCATCAACCGCTTTGATAATAGCTGTCAACACCAAAAGGAATTGAGCATTATCTTCCGGCGTATTACCCGGCTCAAGTAGATTTTCGCCCGTATTTGTAGAAAGCGACCAGTTATTGTGTTTTCCCGAACCGTTTACACCGGCAAAAGGTTTTTCATGAAGAATACATACTAAATTATGTTTTTGAGCAACTTTCTTCATAATTTCCATAGTAAGCTGGTTTTGGTCTGTAGAAAGATTCGTCGTCGTAAAAATCGGTGCCATTTCATGTTGACACGGTGCAACTTCATTATGTTTTGTCTTAGAAAGAATTCCGAGTTTCCACAATTCTTCATCAAGCTCTTTCATAAAAGCATCGACTCTCGGCTTGATAGCTCCGAAATAATGGTCTTCCAATTCCTGACCTTTAGGCGGTTTTGCACCAAAAAGCGTTCTGTTACAAAACATTAAGTCTTTTCTTTTATTGTATAAATCTTTATCTATAAGGAAATATTCTTGTTCCGGACCGACTGTAGGAGTTACCTTTTTAACATCTTTACCAAAAAGTTTTAAAATTCTTCTGCATTGTTTATCTATAACTTCCATTGAACGTAAAAGCGGAGTTTTTTTATCAAGAGACTCACCGCTGTACGAACAGAATGCTGTCGGAATACACAAAGAACCGTCTTTTATAAAAGCGTATGAAGTCGGGTCCCAAGCTGTATATCCACGAGCTTCACATGTAGCACGCAAACCTCCTGACGGAAAACTTGAACCGTCCGGCTCCCCTTTTATCAACTCTTTCCCGGAAAACTCCATAATAACTTTTCCGCCGGATATCGGAGAAATGAAACTGTCGTGTTTTTCGGCAGTAATACCGGTCATAGGTTGAAACCAATGCGTATAGTGAGTTACACCTTTTTCAATAGCCCAATTCTTCATTGCATTTGCGACAGAATTCGCAACCGTTAAATCAAGGGCAGTTCCTTCTTCCATTGTTTGTTTTAATGATTTAAATATTTCTTTTGGAAGTCTTTCCTGCATTACAGTTTCATTAAAAACCATGCTCCCGAAAATCGTCGATACGTCCATTTTTGTCTCCTCTTTTTATGGCTAAATAAAGTAAACCGTAAAATCCCGGTTTACCTATTATTTCTTGACAGCGAAGTTCTATCAGAATTGTATTTTAGTATCAATAATTTTCTTTGAGATTTTTAAACTAAAATCAAACAGATATACCGTTTCTTAAATTACATTTTACTACCTTATGATATCCGACAAAATAAGAAAGGCTCAATTCCGAATTTGTCGAAATTAAGCCTTTTTTTAATCATAAGTAAAAATCTTATTTACCGAATTATTTTTTATAAATAAATTTCGTTACTTGATTTCGCCCGTTTTCCTTAGATGTATAAAGAGCTTTATCTACATAACCAACCATATCGGTATTATTTTTAACGTATTTTTTAGAATATTCCGCAACACCTAAACTTACCGTACATTGGAAAGTTCTGTTTTCACCCGGAAATTCATGGCTTTCGATATTTTTGCGAAGTCTGGAAGCAAAGATTTCCGCTTCATCCAATGATGTCTCCGGCAAGATTACAATAAACTCTTCCCCGCCGTAACGTGCAGGATAATCACAATCTCGCACTTCAGACAAAAGCATTCTGGCAATATCTTTAATAATAATATCACCTTGTAAATGACCATAGTTATCATTAAAAGATTTAAAATGGTCAATATCAAACATTACAAGAGAAAACGGAGCTATATCACCATTTTGAGCTTTTTGAATATATTCTTCAAGAGTTTTTTCAAATTGATGATGATTGTACAATTTCGTCATTCTGTCTGTAATCGCTCGGCGGTAAAAGTTGGCATTCTCAATCGAAATCGAACCAAAACCGGTAACATTTGTCAAAAATTGAATTTCTTCAATAGTAAAAGCACTTAAATCTTCCTTTTTACCTTGAACGTAAACTCCCAATATCCCGCTTTCTCCACGCAAAGGTAAGAAAAAGTCCGGAGATCTCTCTTCTAATATTTCAACAATCTGCTTATCCGGAAAATCATTTGAAAATTGAGAAAATGAAATCTGGTTATATTCAGCCGATTGAAAGAAATCAAATACCGGTTTTAACGAATCAAATGCCATTTTCTTCTTGCGAAGTTTAGGTCCTTCATAAATAAATTCCACCGGTAAATCACTGTCGAAATCTTCCGGAAGGATAAAAGAACACCATGTATTAAATTTGGAACGAACAAAATAAGTTATATTCTTAGTAATCCGCTTAATATCCAATTCTGCGGTAATTTGCTTTGCTACTTCCAGTACCTCTCTTAAATTTTGATTTTCAGTAACAAGTTCGTTTTCAAACATGTATTCCCCTCTTATTTTTATTTTAATAATCCCAGTCTTTTAAAAAAACAAAACGATTATAATCAAAAGTCAACTATCTGCAATATCTTTTTATTTTTATCTTAAAAAGTATCAATTTTTATATTTTTTTATAATTATTTGTTCCGGAAATAAATTTAATATCGCCGGAAGCAAAAGTAACGTTAAAAATGTGGAAACAGCAAGACCTCCGCAAACGGCAATTCCTAAAGGCTGTACAATATTCGTACTGTCCCCCAGAGCCAACGCAATCGGCAACATCCCCAAAAGAGTCGTCATTGTCGTAATTAAAATCGGAGTAAAACGCAACCGTCCCACCATTACGAGAGCATCTTCGCGTGTCTGATATTTATCACGGTAAGCAATATAAAAATCTATAATAATAATTGCATTATTTACAACAATTCCGCTCAAAAGTATTGTTCCCAAAAGTGAATTGAGTGAAATCGTAGAATTCGCCATAAATAAAAACGTTACAACTCCTATAAGTCCCAACGGAATAGAAGTTAATATAATTATCGGAATACGCAAAGAATTAAATTGAATTCCCAATACCATATAAATAAGAATTACACAAATAATTATAGTAGAAAACAAAGAACTTACAGCTTCATTAATAACCTGTTGAGTATCGACAAACGTAATAGAATATCCCGGAGGTAATTCTATTTCCTCTGCAATTCGCTGTTTTATAATAGCTTCAAACTCCCCTTTTTTATAATCGGGCGTTCCTCTGTTCATATGTGCATAAATATTAAAAGTTTCCACTCCGTTATCACTGCGAATCTCACTTACACCGTGTCGCTTTTCATAATCAAAAAAGTGTGAAAACGGAAAAGCTTTATTTTCATACGGAAGCTGGTATTTCATTATATCTTCGATAGAACGCCCGGCTTCTTCCGGATATTCAAGATAAACATACAAAGTTTGATTATTTTCCGACACTTTTATAACTTGCGTTCCGTTCAATAAAATCTTTATCATGGAAGCAAGTTTAGATATTGAGAATTCGGGAAAATGCTCAAGTTCGTTTCTGCGAGGTAACAGCATTATCTCATCACTTTGACGAGTAGACGGAGAAGTTGAAGTTCCTCTGTAAAGATTTGCTTTTTTTACCACATCACTGATTTTTTCCATTATATGTACAATCTCAAGATTATCTTTACCGCTTACCTGAATATGCAATCCGTAAGTTCTCGGCAACGGTAAACTTGAAGGGTCCCAACCGGCAATACTAAAATCCCATTCGCTGTCATTTTGAATAACATCTTTCAAATCATCAAGAGCGTCATCTAAATATTTACTGGAAGGCAAAACTATAATTATATTAGCCCAATTTGTACCGCGAATATTTGTATAACGACTTACAAGACGTTCCCCCAAAACATCAACGGCTTTTTGTTCTACGATTTGTATTGCATCAAGAAATTCTTCTACATCTTTTATTATATTGTTAGAACAACGAATCGATATTCTGTTACTTTTCGGATTAGCTATAATTTCACGTGTAATCTTCGGTGCGACAAAAATCAACAATAAAAAAAGTGTCAGACATGAAAAAACTATAGCAATAACACATCGAGTTTTTGATTTCAGCAGAAATCTTAATCCGCTTTCGTAAATACGAATTAAATGATTCATAAGCCCCTGCGAAAACTTAGCCATTCCTCCGACATCCTCGGTTACCGGAACATTACGATAAAAATAATATGCCAAAACCGGAGTCACAACCAGCCCAGTAAAAATAGATGCAGTCAATGCAAAAACTACGGTTCTTGCAATATCTCCGAGAATCGCATTTGATAAAGGTGCCGTAAATGACAACGGAAAAAATACACATATACTTGTCAATGTCGATGCAATTACGGAACCGCGAACTTCACTTACCGCATCAAGAATCATCAATAAAAAATCTTTTCCTGCATACTCCAAACGATGCCTGTGAATATTTTCCATTACTACAATCGCCGAATCTATTACCATTCCCACCGCTAATGTCATTCCGGAAAGAGAAATAAGATTTACCGTCACGCCGAAAATATACATCATCACAAAACTCATTATCATTGTTACCGGAATAGAAATAACGATAATCAAAGTATTTCGCCACTCTCCCAAAAATAACAATATTACAAAAACGGCAAGTAATGCCCCCAAAAGTGCCGATTGCACTACATTCATAATCGCATTATCAATAAACTCCGACGGGTCGATTAACGGATAAAAAGTTATATGGTCCGGCAAATCTTTTTTAGCTTCTTCAAGGATTACTTTTATATCATCCGCCATCTGTTTTATATTGCCGTCTTCTTTAGGTTCCGCATAAATAATCACACCACGCTCACCGTTAATCGTATAAATACTCGACGGTAAACCGTAAAATACAGAGACATCGGCAACATCTTTTAACAGTACTTTTTTGTTTCCGATAACTTTGATAATAATATTCTCAATATCAAAAACCGTATCTATTCCGTTTTTAATACGCAAATTGTATACATTGTTGTTTTCTTTGAATGTACCGATAGAAATATTTTTATAACCGTTTTTGATTGCAGAAGCTACGGTTTCCGGAGTCAAACCGTAAGTCAACATATCATTTACTCGTAAATAAAGTTCTGCCTGCAAAACTTCTACATTTTCTATAGTTACCTCTTCCGCATCTTTTACATGAGAAAAACGCCCTCGCAAAACAGGCTCAACCAAATCATAAAGTTGTTTCTGTTCCATTACGGAAGAATAAACCGCTACGGTCATATATGAACCGCTGCTTCTATATGAATAAACCGAAAAATTCTCACATTCATCCGGAAGACTTGCCATAAGTGAATTCATTTCACTTTCGACATCACTTTTCGCCGTCTTAAAATCTGTATTCCATTCAAACTCCAGTTTATATTGCGTACGTCCGGCTGAATAGGTTGCTTCCATATTATCAAGATTATCAAGACTGTTCAGACGTTCTTCAATTTTCTCACTGAATTCAAAATGAAAGTCTTCCGCTGTATAACTCGCATGAGGAAGTCTGACCATAATCGTAGGTTTACGCATTACGGGATACATATTTACCGGCAACTTTGTATAAAGGTAAATCCCGGCAACCATTAACGGCATTAAAATCAACAAAATAATTCGTCTTCGCTGTAATAAAAGATTTAACATATTAATTCTCTGAATATTTTCCTTAATAAAAACTATCGACAATGAGAAAAAATGCTTAATACACTTTACTTTTTCATTCGTAAGATACAAACTTTTTTAAAAAAAGGATACGTAAAATGCAAGATAAAAGAAAAGATATAAATAATACGAAATATCAGAGTATTTTATCTGTAGTTTTAAGAAAATTATTTGACAATTAAAACTCTTTTACTTAAAAAGTAATAGAATAAACTGCTATAACTGTATTATTTTCATTAAAAAATCAGTGTATTGTTTATTTTCCAAAATTATACAAGGAGAAAAACTGATGGATAAAAACTTAGTACCGGAAGTAGGTATTGCCGGAAAATTTATTTCTACCAGTAAAAATGATGACGGAATTCTCAACGGAATAGATTTTCATAATCATGAAAAGTTTAATTTTGCTTACGATATTGTTGATGTTTTAGGTAAAGAGCAACCAAACAAATTGGCGATGCTTCACCTTTCTAATGAAAAAGAAGAACGACGATTTACATTTAAAGACATCATGGAAGGGTCTTCAAAAACCGCCAATTTTTTTACTAAAATGGGAATAAAAAAAGGCGACAGAGTAATGCTCGTTTTAAAACGTCACTACCAATTCTGGTTCTCTATAATTGCATTACACAAAATCGGAGCAATTGTCATCCCTACTACACATCTTCTTGTACAACACGATTTTGAATATCGATTGAAAACCGGAAATGTTACTGCAATAGTTGCTACCGGAGATAATAATATACCTGAAATTATTGATGCTGCAGATAAAGGAACATTAAAAGTAAAAATTACAACCGGAGAAAAAAGAGACGGTTGGTATAGTTTTGATGAAGAAATTGAGAAATACTCTGCTGAATTTCCTAAACCGGCAGATTATCCTTGCGGAAAAGATCCGATGTTAATGTTTTTTACATCCGGAACTACTACTTATCCGAAAATTACGACTCATAATTATTTATATCCATTGGGACATTTTATCACCGCAAAATATTGGAACAGAGTAAATCCAAACGGAATCCATTTGACAATTTCGGATACCGGCTGGGGAAAAGCACTTTGGGGAAAACTGTACGGTCAATGGCTTTGTGAGGCTGCCGTTTTTACTTTTGATTTAGATAATTTCAGTGCCAGAGAAATTTTGCAATTAATCGAACAGTATCGTATCACTACATTCTGTGCACCTCCTACTGTATATCGTGTTATGGTGCGTTTGAATTTTCAAAAATACGACTTGTCATCTCTTGAATATGTAACTACTGCCGGTGAAGCCATGAATCCGGAAGTATCCAATAAATTTACCGAAGCTACAGGTTTACAGATAATGGAAGGTTTCGGACAAACAGAAACAACTTTAACTATCGCAAATCTTGAAGGTATGACTCAAAAACCGGGGTCAATGGGAAAACCGAGTCCGCTTTACAAGGTTCAAATACACAACCAAGACGGAGACGAAGTCGCACCGGGTGAAGTCGGTGAAATTGTAATTGATACATCTACTATTCCTAACGGACTTTTTTGCGGATATTACAATGATGAAGAACGTACAAATATGGTATGGCATGACGGATTTTATCACACCGGAGATACCGCTTATGTAGATGACGACGGATATTTTTGGTATGTAGGACGTGTCGATGATATGATTAAATCTTCAGGTTATCGAGTAAGTCCGCTGGAAATCGAAGATGAAATCATGAAATTGCCGTATGTTTTAGAATGTGCCGTAACATCTGTTCCTAATCCTATCAGAGGACAGGAAATCAAAGCTACCGTAGTTTTGACAGAAGACAAACAGCCGTCAAACGAATGTAAAGAAGAAATGTTTAACTTCTTCAAGAAAAACATTGCGGATTATAAATTACCTAAGATTATAGATTTTGTTAAGGAATTACCTAAAACTATTTCAGGTAAAATCAGACGTGCAGCTATAAAAGAAGCTGACTGGAAAGACAAAGAACAAAAATAATAAAACAAGACGCACTTCTTAAATATTGAAGTGCGTTTTTTTATATCCGCAATTTTTTACTCTTTTATAAAAGTAATATATTTCGCAATGTTTTTTATTTGTATTTCTTTTAAAACTTATGTATAACTTACCTCATGACAAATAAAGAACGCGACCACAAAGTAAAGCAATTACGTTTGCTGCAAATTGATTACATGATAAGAAGCGGAACTTATCCTAATGTTCCGGAAATGAGAGAAAGATTCGAAGTATCCCGAAGTACCATCATGCGAGATTTGGAGTTTTTACAGGCAAGATATAAAGCTCCTTTGAAATATGATATAAAACGTAAAGGTTACTACTACAAAGACCCTACTTTTTTTATACAAAGTATGATGTTGTCAGAAGGTGAACTTTTCACAATCACAACTATTGTTCCGCTGTTGGAGCAGTACAAGAATACTCCGCTGGAACAATCATTCAAAAATATTCTTTTGAAAATGATGGATTTGTTACCGGAACAGATTAAAATTGATTCTTCGTTTAATATAAACGGATTAACTTTTATAAAAGACCCACTTCCTAAAATTGACGAAAGTACTTTTAATAAAATATTTGATTCTGTCAGATTCAGAAAAACACTTGAATTCGGTTACCGTTCTATCAGTAAAGATGAACACACGGTAAGACAATTTGATCCATACAATGTACTTTGTCAAAAAGGAAATTGGTATGTAATCGGTTATTGTCACAAGCATAACGATATAATTGTTTATGCTTTTTCAAGAATGAAAGACGTAAATATCACGGAACAAACTTTCAATATTCAAGAAGGTTTCGACGTAAAAAACCATATAGACCCGGAAATCGGTATCTGGAATTGCAGCGGTACAGAAAAGAAAAAAATAGAACTTTTGTTTTCACCAAAAATCAACACATATATTCTGGAAAGAACTTGGCATGCTGACCAAGAATGTCACCAAAACGAAGACGGTTCTGTTTATTTAAGTTTTTGGTCAAACCAATTACAAGAAACGCTGTTTTGGGTTTTACGCTTCGGTTCTGCCGTAACCGTGTTAAATCCTCCGGAACTGAGAGAACGTGTAATGGAAGAAGCAAAACTTACATACGAAAAATATATAAATCAAAATTAAATCTTTGTTTAAACAGAGCGGATTTTTCCGCTCTTTTTTTTATCACATCGTATTCTTTGTATTCTTTCCGGAGTTCCGGGGACAGACCTCTATTCTACTTTGGCATAGAGGTCTATCCCTTATTCTCCCGGCGAATAATCTTTCTCTGTAACATCTTCCCATACCTCGTAAAAAGGATAATCCGCCGCCCGTTTTGCAAGCCCGGCTCGTATCGCATTTTCTTCTATGTACACAAAAACTCGTACCAAATCTGTGAAATCTTCAATGATTCTGCTGAAAAATCTGTCTTTCCAAGCACTCCCCTCAGAGTCAAAAGTTCGATTTACCCATTGTGTAAAACGCTGCTTGATATATTTCATAATTTCAGACAGATTTTCATTTTCGCCGGGCTGGATTTCCATGTGAAAATGAGTATCCAGAATACAAATATTTTTAATCTTCATTTTAAATTTTGCTGCTGCGGTATGAATTAATTTCAGCAAGTATTTTTTAATTCGTGGATTCATAATGATTTGAATAAATTTATGGAATTTGTTACTTACATGATAAAATGCATTCTTTTTTAATTGTCGGGATTTTCGCATAATTTCAGCTCCTTTTACATTACAGTTAGATTGCTGAAAATCATGTTGCTCTTTTATTTTACATTATACATACATTTGACTCGTGTGTACTCGAGGGACAGACCTCTATTCTACTTTGGTATAGAGGTCTGTCCCTCAAGCCCCCAACACCACAAAAAAAGACCGCCCGGCACCAACAACCGAACGGTCTAAAAGCTAAGAGGAAAAAAATAATCATGAGTTTCTGTTAAAATACTCAATTACTTTATCTGTAATATCAGACTCTGTATTGAAATAAAAAAGATTGTCCGCATTATCTTTTAAAATGATAGAAAAACCTTCCATTTCAGCAATTCTTCGAACAATATCATATATTTCTTCATATAAAGGAGCTTGAATTGTATTCTCTTTTCTTTCCAATTCCGCCATTTTTTTTCTATAGAAATTAGTGTATTGCTCTCTTAATTCTTTAACTTTTTTTTCTGCAACCTTCTTTTTATTTTCATCTGTTTCATTTTCAAGTAAATCTTGTTGAGCTTGAATCTTAATTTTTATTGCATCTAAATCTTGTTGGAATTTATCTTTTTCTTCCATCAATTGCTTTACTGCCGGAGATTTACCCTGAAAACATACTTCTACAACTTTTTTTAAATTGATTATACCGATACGTTCCAATTTTATATTGGCAGAATAAGACAGCATTACAGTAAACAAAAAACATACAACTAAAATCTTTTTCATTTTATACACTCCATTTCATTATCAAATAAAAAAACCCAAGCTACTGCTTGGGTAAGCTACGCCAAGTCTGAGACTTGACGTATATATAACACATTTAACTCTATTTGAGAATTATTTTGCCAATTTAAATACCATAACACCCAATGGCGGAATCGACAATTTTATAGAAGCATTCTGATAATCCCAAGGCAAGTCTTCTGACCAAACACTTCCTCCGTTACCTACTCCGCTTCCTCCGAATTCCATTGCATCAGAGTTAAAAATTTCTTTCCATTCTCCGTTGAAAGGAACTCCCACTCGATAATCATGACGTACTACAGGAGTAAAGTTAGCAACTACAAGTAAAGTATCATCTACATTTTTACCTTTTCTCAAGAAAGAAACCATACATCCTTCCCAGTCATTGCAATTTACCCATTGGAATCCGTCACCGGTAAAATCCTTTTGATACAAGGCCGGATTTTCTCTGTAAAGTTTATTCAAGGCTTTAAAATAATTTTTAGTTTGTTGATGTCTTTCCCATTCCAACAAATGCCAATCTAAACTTTGCTGATAATTCCATTCATTCCATTGACCGATTTCTGTTCCCATAAAATTCAACTTCTTACCAGGATGAGTAAACATAAATCCCATTGTCAAACGTAAGTTTGCAAACTTCTGCCAATCATCACCAGGCATTTTATTTAACATTGATTTCTTTCCGTGAACAACTTCGTCATGTGACAATACAAGAACAAAGTTTTCGTTAAACGCATAAATCATTGAGAAAGTAAGCTCATTATGATGATATTTTCTGTAAACCGGATCTTTTTCGATATATCTTAAGAAATCGTTCATCCATCCCATATTCCATTTCAAGCCGAATCCCAGACCGCCGCAATATGTAGGACGAGAAACCCCTGCCCATGCAGTAGATTCTTCAGCTATCATATAAGCACCCGGGAACTTCTCATAAACTTTTTCATTCAAAGTTTTCATAAAATGAACAGCTTCAAGATTTTCATTTCCGCCGTATTCATTAGGAATCCATTCTCCTGCCTCTCTTGCATAATCAAGATACAACATTGAAGCTACAGCATCTACACGCAAACCGTCAATGTGATACATACTCAACCAATACAATGCATTAGAAACCAAGAAGTTACGAACTTCATTACGTCCGTAATTGAAAATATAAGTAGTCCAATCTTTGTGGAAACCTTTTCTAGGGTCAGCGTGTTCATAAAGAGCCGTACCGTCAAAACGAGCCAAACCAAAATCATCTGTAGGGAAATGTGCCGGAACCCAGTCCATAATAACCCCGATATTATTCTGGTGACATACATCTACAAAGTATGCAAAATCATCCGGACTTCCGAATCTACTTGTAGGTGCATAATATCCAGTAACCTGATATCCCCATGAACCGTCAAACGGATGTTCTGCAACACCCATCAATTCGATATGAGTGTATCCCATATCTTTGACATAATCTACAAGTTCTACAGCCAATTCTCTATATGTAAGGAATTCTGTTCCGTTTTTGCGTTTCCAGCTACCCGGATGAAGCTCGTAAATTGAAACAGGTTTATCAAGATTATTACCTGCATCACGTGCTTTCATATATTCTGAATCATGCCAATTATTTTTATTAAAATCATGAACAACACTTGCCGTATTAGGACGCAATTCACTTCTGAATGCATAAGGGTCGGCTTTTTTCAATAAAGCTCCGGTATTTGATTTGATTTCAAACTTATACAATTCCCCTTCTACCAAGTCCGGAATAAAAAGTTCCCATACACCGGCACTACCCAAGTTTCTCATCGGATTAATTCTTCCGTCCCAATCATTGAAAGGTCCGATTACACTCACACGTTTAGCATTAGGAGCCCATACAGAAAAGTAAACACCTTTCACACCGTCAATTTCCATCGGATGTGCACCTAAACGCATATAAGAATCGTAAAAGTTACCTTCACTGAATAAATGAAGTTCAAAATCAGTAAAAACCATAGGATAAATATATGGATCTTTTTGCTCCCAACTATATCCTTCATGATTAGTTATTTTAAATACATAATTTACTTTCTTTAAAGGTTTTAAATCACATTGAAATAAACCATCTTCATGAATCTTTTCCATTTCGATAGCTTTTCCGTCATCCAATACAACAGAAATTTCTTTCGCTTTAGGGATAAACGCTCTGATTAAAGCTTTATCTCCCGTAGAATTTGCATGATATCCCAAAACACAAAAAGGATCGTAATGTTCCGCATAAACTAATCGGTCAATATCATCATTAGAAATTTTGTAACCCATATTATTTACTCCTCATTTTTTATACATGACAATGAATTATATACATTTTCAGAAAAAAACAAGCATAAAATAAGAATCTTTCTTTAAAGGAAGAAATTCATATTTATTTTCTATTTTATTTTACTCAAAAATGCAGTTTTTAGTTAAATTGACAATTTTATATGGTTAGAGTATAAGCCATTGCAAAGAAGGATTGGATAAATGTTATACAGAGATTATGATATTGTAGTTGTCGGAGCCGGTCATGCCGGATGTGAAGCAGCATATATTGCCTCTCAACGAGGTTATAAAACTATTCTAATAAGTCAAAATTTAGATTGTGTAGCAAAGATGAGTTGTAATCCGTCTATCGGCGGTATCGGTAAAGGTCACTTGGTACGTGAACTTGATGCATTGGGCGGTATCATGGGAAAAGTAATAGACCAAACCATGATACAATTTAAAATGCTCAACACAAAAAAAGGTCCGGCCGTTCAAGCCATGAGAGCACAAGCAGATAAACTTGATTATCATGTAATAATGAAGAAAACTCTCGAACAGCAAAAGACACTAGATCTTTTTATGGATACGGTAACAGATTTGATTGTAGAAAACGGAAAAGTTGTCGGTGTAATCACCGAACGCGGCAACCGAATATCTGCAAAAGCTGTAGTTCTTACTACCGGAACATTTATGGAAGGGAAAATACACATCGGCGAATACAACGGTATGCACGGCCGACTCGGTGAATTATCCGTTCTCGGACTGTCCGCCAACCTGAAAAGATTAGGCTTTAATATCGGACGATTAAAAACCGGTACACCTGCACGTGTAGCCAAAAGAAGTATTGATTTTTCACAATTAGAAATCTATCCCGGCGACCCGATGGATTATCGTTTTTCAAATTATTGCGAAGCTCCTATTAACCGTCCGGATATACCGTGTTATGTCACATATACCAATGAAAAAACACATGAGATTTTAAGAAATAATTTTCATCGTTCACCTTTATTCAGCGGAAAAATCAAAGGTATCGGACCTAGATATTGTCCGTCTTTGGAAGATAAAGTTAAAAAATTCCCGGAACGAGACCGTCATCAAATTTACATCGAACCGGAAGGACTTTATACCGATGAACTTTATTTAAACGGTTGTTCGTCATCAATGCCTGAAGATGTTCAATACGAGTTTTTGACATCAATTAAAGGATTTGAAAATATTGAAATTATGCGTCCTGCGTATGCAGTAGAATACGACTACCTCAATCCGATACAATTAAAACCGTCAATGGAAACAAAATTAATTGCAGGTTTATTTATCGCCGGTCAAACAAACGGAACTTCCGGTTATGAAGAAGCGGCAGCTCAAGGATGTATGGCAGGAATTAACGCATGTCTATACGTAGAAGAAACGCCGGCTTTAATTTTGAGTCGTGACGAAGCATATCTGGGAGTAATGATTGACGACCTTGTCACACACGGAGCAGAAGAACCGTACAGAATGTTCACATCTCGTGCGGAATACAGATTGCAACTTCGCCAAGACAATGCAGATACAAGACTTTCAAAATATGCAATACAACATGGTTTTGTGTCAGAACAAGACCGTCTTTTCTACGAAAAGAAACATCAAGAAGTCGAACTTATCAGAGAAAATATCATCAATACAAAACTTGAAGAGTCAGACTTACAAAAGATTAATATTGATACAGTTAAAAAAGGTTCTCATTGGGAACAATATATTAAACACCCTCAAACCGACCTTGTAAAAGCTTATGAAGTTTATTCTGACCACTATTCGCAAACAAGCAAAGCTGCATTTCAAACAGCAGCCGTAGAAATAAAATACGAAGGATATATTAACAGACAAGAACGAGCTATTGAAAAAACAAGAAAACAAGCTTCAAGACAAATTCCGGCAGACATTGACTACAGTAAAATAAGCGGACTGCCAAAAGAAAGTAAAGAACGACTTGAAGCCGTACGCCCGGAAAATATCGGACAACTTTCTCGTATTCCGGGAATCAGACCGTCAGATGTTTCTATTGTATCTATTTACGTTTATACAATGACTAAGAATAAAGAAGAAAATAAAGAGTCTGAAAATTAAAATTTATTAAAACGATAAAAATTAAAGTGTACCGTTAAAAGATGAAAAGTTTTTTGACAGTACACTTTTTTTATTTTCCCCGTTTTGAAACCGCAATAGATTAGTTTTCAAGAGGATAGAAAATTGCTTCGGTCTTTCCGGGAATGCTTCCACGGTCTCGTACAACTGTTTGTAACAGTCTTGACATCATATAAAATCATTTTGAAGACAAAGCTTTATAAAACCATTCCGGTTTAAGACGAATTTGCAAGCAAAGCTTGCATTAAAATGGAACTTTGATTTAAAGTTGGTAGTTGTTAGGGTACTTTCTCTTTTTTTGCAATCAAAACTGATTTTCTTTGCAGACACGGTGAGCATGGTACATGCGAACGAAGTGTTTTGGAACAAAACACCGAACGCAAGACTTTCGCAAGAAAGTCGAAAAGAATAACCGTTTACATGAGTGGTAGATTCGTGCATTTTGCACGAATATAAACATCTGTAGAGAAAGTCCCCTGTAACCCGAAAGAGAAAAAACATGCTAAAGCTTTTGGTAATAAATATTCATTGTAACAATAAAGCAGAAAGTAAGTTTAAGAAATTAGCCTAACGGTAAGTTTATTCTCTCTTTTTCATTTTTGTCATGCTGAACCATGCAATATTTTAGAAAAAGATTACATTAATACATTAATAGAAAAGTTATAGACAAACAACAAACTTTTTGTTTGTTTACATTATCACGTGTAAAATAAAAAATGCACCTTAAGGACTGACTTTCATCAAAATAACCTTTAAAAGTGCATTCTTATTAATTAGATGTTCTTTTTATGTATTAACGGAGTCATTTCTTGCAATATTTGCGATAATTGAGCTTTATCAATACCGTCAAGCATTCGTGATTCCATAAAAGTAACGGCTGTCGGACTAAACGTTCCTGCAGTGACACAAACTCCTTTGTCTATTTTTTCTTCTTTGAGCATATTATATACACTTCTTAATGTAAAATCACCAATTGTAGAGTTAGTACGGAAAAATATAAAATAAACAACAGTCGCATACTTCCCACTGGAAACCTCTGCTCTGATTTCCATTTCACCACGAGAATTTATATCTGCAGAGAAAAACTTTACCGAACCTCTGAGGTGTGAATATTTCGCAACATAATATTTAACAAACATCTTACAAATAGAAGTAAAATCATTAACTGTTCCGACAAGAAATCTTTCCAATAAAGTATTTTCAGACAACTGAGAACAATGTTCCAATCTAAATGAAGCATCTTTATAACGAGGGTTAATATTTACTACTTCCTGGAACGCAGCTAACGCACTGTTAGTTTCTCTTGAAGCCGCATAACAATCTCCCAAAAGATAATAAATATCACATGCTTTATTCGGAGGGAAATTAGTTATAGTACCTTTTTTAACACTATCAAGAACTTCAGTAAGAACCTCAACAGCTTTAGGCAAATCACCTTTTTTCTTATAAATCGTTGCCAGTGTAAACTCTACATCAATTTGATACAAAGCAACATTTCTTACCATTGAAAGATATTTTACTGCATCAACAAATTTATTAATTCTAAAAAGAGATATACCTAAATAATAAATTGCCTCTGTATCTCCGGGATTTGCTGCAACAATTTTTCCCATTGCCAAACTTGCTTCACGGTAAGAACCTATATTAAAACTCAAAACACCTTTTAAACGTACTAATTCAAGATTACTCGAATCAATTTTCATTGCTTCATTAAGAAAATAAATAGCTTTATCATTATTTTGATTCTCAAATTCTATCTTCCCCAGATAAAAACTTGACAAAAAGTCTGTATTCTTAGAAATCTTTCTTGCTATTAAGAAATATTTTTTTGCTTCTTCATAATTTTTCAGGTGAAAATAACCTTCTCCTATTTTTCTTGTATAAACAAGTTCATTTACTTCTGCACCTGTTGCACACGCATCAATCATAACCATACATTCACGAACGGCCGGAAGATACATTTTCTGCTGAAAATATAAATCTATAAGCTTTTTCCTTGTTTCATAATCATAAGGTTGTGCCTTAATAATTTTACGCAGCTCATCAATTGCCAATAACGCATTTTCCTTTTCCGCCTTACCGGCTTTTTCTTTCAGATTATTAATATTCTTTTTCTTTCTGGCTTTAGAAACCAGGGTAATTATCAGAATTAAAAAAATTCCGACTATAATAGAACATAATATAATAGGAAACATGTACGCCTCTTCATTCTCAAAATATTAAAAAAACAAATCTTACCTAATACACGGTAATATTTTAGCAAAAATATATTAGTTACTTTATTTAGAGATTATTTCAAGGAAAATAATAAATTATTTATAAAATAATATTTTAGCTAATAATTGTACTTTTGTAATAGCCTATATTAACATACCAATCCTTAAAAAACTCAACTTAAAAAAAACTTTCAAAAATTATTCTTATATTTGACGAAATTTTTGTAAGAAAATCCCATTCTTTTGTATTCATATTTTTAAACTGGGTAGGAGATATTCTAAAAATCGGTAATGGTTTATCTACCCCCTTTAACGTATGCTCAAATATATAACTGGATAACAATTTGTAATTTATATCAGTCATCTGTTCTTCAACACTTAAAAGTTCCGCCGGCGAAAATTCTTTTGCCTTACTTATCAATTCATTATAAGGAAAACCAAAAAGATTTTTTGCCAATAAATCATTAATCATAGGACCAAACAACATTGTTGTTCTGCCGTGTTCTTTAGATAATGCTTCTATTCTTGCCGCAATATTAATTACATTTCCCAAATACGTTTCAACTTTCTTGCCATTAATCGCTTCTGTTTCTATTTTATCAACATTGCCGCTCTCCAGCCCTATTCCAAAAAAATCCCTACCTTCAGAAGGATACAAACCGGAATCTTTCTTATCCTGAAAAAAATCATTAAAATATTTTCTTGCATGTTTTAACAGCAATAACCCTATTAAATAAGCTTTTACATAATGATTTTCACCAAAAATAATACATAAAAAGCCATCGCCTTTGGAATTAATATAAAAATCATCAGCTTGACAAAAAGCACTCGTTACTTGTAACCCATATTCATAAATATTTTTTATCATACTCAAAAAGTCCGGATTCATTGAATACGTTTTCATCAACGGAGTAAAATTTCTTACATCTAAAATAATAACCGAACAATTAATTCTCTCAATATCACTCACAAAAATCCCCTCCTGAAAAAGTTATACAATCCCAAAACTATATTTTACAATATTATTGATATAAAAAAAGAGTTGCAATTATGCAACTCTCTTTTACTAGACAATTAAATTATTAGTTAACAGCAGCTTTTAAAGCTTCTACTTTATCAGTTTTTTCCCAAGGGAATGAATCTCTACCGAAATGTCCGTAAGATGCTGTTTCCTGATAAATAGGACGCAATAAATCTAATGTTTTAACGATTCCTGCTGGAGATGCGTCAAAAACTTTCTTTACTGCTTCTTCAATTTTTTCTTCTGCAATTTTTGCAGTTCCGAATGTATCAACAGTAATAGATACAGGGAAAGGAACTCCGATTGCATAAGCAAGTTCAACTTCACATCTTTCACACAATTGTGCTGCAACAACATTTTTTGCAATATAACGAGCCATATAAGCTGCAGAACGGTCAACTTTAGAAGGGTCTTTTCCACTGAAAGCACCACCACCATGTCTACCCATACCACCGTATGTATCAACAATAATTTTTCTTCCAGTCAAACCAGAATCTCCGTGAGGTCCACCAACTACAAAACGTCCTGTTGGGTTAATGAAATATTTAACATTTTCATCCAACAATCCTGTAGGTTCAAGAACAGGTTTAACAATTTGTTCGATAATTGTTTTCTTAATTTCATCATAAGAAACATTATCATCGTGCTGATGAGAAACAACAACTGTATCAATTCTTACAGGTTTATTATTTTCATATTCAATTGTTACCTGGCTTTTTGAATCCGGACGCAACCATTTAATTGCACCGCTTTTTCTAAGTTCGGCAGCTTTCAACAAAATTTTGTGAGAAAGCATAACTGGCATTGGCATCAATTCCGGTGTTTCGTTACAAGCATAACCAAACATCATTCCCTGGTCTCCAGCACCTTGCTGACCTTTAAATTCTTCCAAACCGATTCCTGATACACCTTGAGAAATATCAGGTGACTGAGTGTGGATTACGTTCATAACTGCCATTGAATCACAATCAAGACCGTATGCAGCATCTGTATAACCAATTTTACGAGCAACACCACGTACAATTTCCTGTACATCAAGTACTGCCTTAGTAGTGATTTCACCACCAACCATTACCATACCTGTAGTAGTAAAAGTCTCACAAGCTACTCTTGATTTTGGATCCTGTGCTAAACAAGCATCAAGAATTGCATCAGAAACTTGGTCAGCAAGTTTATCTGGATGTCCTTCACTTACTGATTCTGAAGTAAATAAATATTTTCTATCAGTCATTTTTTTAACTCCTTAAATAATTTTCTTTATGAGAGGTACATAATAGAATAAAAGAAAATAAAAAGCAAATTATTTTATTTAGATAGGATTAGATTTTATTTTTAAATTGAATAACTGTATTATTCATTTTTAAGCAACGATACCACCTTCTCAAACTCTATCGAATCATTTAAATTAAAATCTTCCAGTATCGAATCCTTATATTCTAAATATTCATCACCGTTATTTAAAATATTATCAAGAACATTAGCCAAATAAACAAGTTTAACTAACATTATTTTATCATCGTCACTATTAAAAGGTTCTATCTGGTGCGAAATAACATAAGAAAGTTCTGAATTCAAATTCCATTTCTCGGCCATCTTTTCACCAATTAAAAATGAATTAGTTACATCAAGCAAACAATCTAAAGTATTTTTTCTCCAGCCGTTATTTTCACAATACCCCTGGACTTTTTGGATAGTATCTCGATGCAAAGATAAAACCACAATCTTTCCGATATCATGTAACAATCCACAAATATAAGCTTGATTTTCTAAATCCGGGAAATCAAAGATTTTACAAAGTTTGGCTGCAATATTTGCAACTCTATGACAATGATTCCAAATACCTTCCTGATTTTTTTTATCATACTTTGCTTCCAAAGCTTTCAAAACACCATAAGATTGAATCAAGAACTTAATTCCTTTCAATCCTACAATCGAAATAGCAACATCAACACGCTCTATCTTATTAATTCTTCTGTAAGAAGCAGAATTTACCATTTTCAGGATATCAATCGTTAATCCGGGATCCTTTCCGATAACCTTATTTAAATCTTTTAAATTTAAATTTTCATCTTCCATCATATGCATAATTTTTTGAATATGTGCCGGAATCGGAGGAATGGAATCAATCTCCTTAACAATTTCATCACTTATTTTTTCACCATCTTCACGAACGACCAAAGATAACGGCAAATCAATTTTAACATGTGTCAAATCTTCGTCTGAAATAAATTCAATATGCTTCTCACTTATTCCGATTTTACGAAACATTAATATTAAAATTAAAATCCCCAATCCTGCACCTTCAGAATCATCCAAGAACGCCTGAAAAGTTTCTTCAACAGAACGAAAGTTTTTAGCTTTTTTTATTTTTGAAAGGATTCGTTCTTTCTCTACCGGTAATAAAGGTGAATTGTTAGAAATTACAATAAAAAGAAAAGATTTTTTTATTTTAAAATAAGCCTGGATATATAAATCATTTTTTTTCTGTATCTCAAGATAATGCTCTACATTATTCAGTGTTTTCTCTTTAAAAAGCAACATCCCTTTTGAATAATCTATAGGATTTCTTATATCCAATTTTTCATCTTCAAAAAAAGCCCTTTTCATATTTGCCTTTTTCGCATTATTCAAAAGTTCTCTTACACAATATGAAAGTTGGTCTAGAATTTTAGACTTTCCGATATGGCATAAAAAAAACTCAAGTACTTGAAGAATATATTCTTCAGTATCTCTACTCAATTTACATGTTTTTATAATTACAGGTTTTCCTGTTGTTACGGCCTCTTGTAACCGTTCTTCTGAATTTATATTTTTCACAACATACCACTTTTTTATTTATGAAAATCAAAAAAAGCTGTAAACTGCAAAGCAATTTCACTTCACTAGTTACAGCTTTTCTTTTTAGAAAAACATTTTATTTTAAATAATACATTTCTCTTCAGACTTTCCTGTAGGTGATACAGAAGGAACCGGATCAAAGTAATGAGATTTCTCCACATGAACTGCAAGTTCTCTTACTTCTCCTGGTTTACAAACAACTTTTGGATCTACACGAGCAATAAGCTGTGAACCATCAGATGTTGATAAGTACAAGTGCTGATCTGCACCTAAAGGTTCTACAACATCAATTGTAGCTTTAATTCTGTCACTTGCTGTATTATCTTCATAAATATCTTCAGGACGAATACCGAAAATTACATCTTTTCCGATATAAGCTTTTAAAGCTTCCTGCTGAGCTGCAGTCGGAGTAATTGTAAAATCATTATGTTTTGCAACAACTTTTCCGCCCTCTTCTGCAATTTTAACATTGATAAAATTCATAGGAGGAGAACCGATAAAACCAGCAACAAATTTGTTTGCAGGATTGTTATACAATTCCAACGGTGAAGCAATTTGCTGAATATGACCATTATACATTACAACAATTTTATCAGCCATTGTCATAGCTTCTACCTGGTCATGTGTTACATAAATCATTGTAGTTTGTAATCTCTGGTGTAATCTTGAAATTTCAGCACGCATTGTAACACGCAATTTTGCATCAAGATTTGATAAAGGTTCATCGAACAAGAAAACTTTTGGTTTTCTAACGATAGCACGTCCCATTGCAACACGCTGACGCTGTCCACCGGACAAAGCTTTAGGTTTTCTGTCCAAAAGATTTTCAATGTGAAGAATACCGGCAGCTTCATCTACACGAGCTTTTATATCTTCTTTAGGGAATTTTCTGATTTTCAAACCAAAAGCCATGTTATCAAATACTGTCATGTGAGGATACAACGCATAGTTCTGGAAAACCATCGCAATATCACGATCTTTTGGTGCAACATCATTTACTCTTTTTCCGTCAATGAAAAGATCTCCGGCAGTAATATCTTCCAAACCGGCAATCATACGCAAAGTAGTTGATTTTCCACAACCTGATGGGCCTACGAAAACTACAAACTCTTTGTCTTTAACTTCGATGTTGTTTTTAAAAACAACTTTAACATTTCCTGGATATACTTTATCGATATCCTTTAATACTACTTCAGCCATACAGCCTCCGACATAATTTTAAGATAGCTCATGGTAATTGTTTTAATTTAAGCTGTCAAACACTTTTTTTAATCTATTTGTTTATTTATAAAATCTGCAAAATCTTCTTTTTTTAAGCGGTCTTTTGCAATCAAATCCATCGTTGTATGATAAATATTCATAAACTTTTGAAGCTGTTTTTCATCTCCCAAATTCGAATATTTCAAATCATTGACATAATTATCCGTCGTAACATCATTCATTATTCCTGAAACAACCGGAAAATGAATATTTTTATAAGCCAATGCCTGCCTTAAAGATGTTGATTCTTTATATAAGTATTCTTGATTTTCAGGACTAAGCAAAAAATTAACAAAAATCATCGCTTCTTTCTTGGAAAAGGAAAGTTTATTTAATGCAATTACATTTTGTTTTAAAGATAAAGTTGAATTATCGCTGATAAAATGAATTTTATATTTTTCCTCAGATAAAGTTTTTGCTTCCGAAAAATATCGAAAATCGTAACGTAAAATCCCATTATGTATATAAAAGTCTGAATCTACTTTTTCATTTTTACGCATATAACGATGAATTTGAGAATCTTCGGCAATTGTTTGATTAAAAAAATGATAACGTTGAAATTGTTTATTTATACCGGAAATAGAAAAAACATTTTTACCATCTGCAATTGAATACAAATCTTGTCCCATAAAATAAAATTCGATTTCCGGGAAACCGGTCATTTGCGGAACAAAAACAAATTCTTCTTCTCCATTTTCTGCATGCGATTCTTCTAATGCTTTTTTTTGAAAATCATCCAATGAAATAAAATCCGGCAATTCATCTTTCCCTTTTATCCCGACAATCACCGGAAAATCGTAAGAATAAATAACTCCGATTTCCTTAGTTTTCTGATGAAAATCTTTTTCAAAAGGATAAAAGTTTTGATTATCATCCAATTCTATTTTTGAAAAACGAGAAGAACTCAACGGCTCATAAGGAAAGTATTCTCCGGCAATCAAATCATAACGTGCCGTTTCATTTTTTTTAGTTCCAGAAAAAATACCGACTTTATTTTTTTCAATTAAAGTCACCTGAACTTTAAAATCAGAGTTTTTTGCCTGAAATAATGTTGCAACATCAAGCATAAAAATATCATCTGTCAACATAGTTAAAATTTTCTCTTGCTTTTTACAAGACAAAACAAGAAAAGCAAACATCAAAAATATCACAACAAAATTATTTTTCATAAAACACCTTCTTTGTAACAATATAAATACCCGATACGCAATTCGCACTTAATTATTAAAAATCTGAAAAATATACAGACATCTTATTTTTTATCTCTGTTTCGAGTTTTAAATCTCCGACTTTTTTTGCCTGATTTAATGCATTTAAATAATAAACTTTCATATTCTCCATAATAACTTTTTCTTTTCCTAATATTTTACTCGCCTGTACACAAATTTCTGCAGCATTCAAAAATCTTCCCTCTTTATATTCCGAATAAGCATAAGAATTATAAAGAGTCTGCATTAATTTTAATTTATCTTTTTCTTTAAGCTCACCTTTTTCCTGTTCCAATAAAGTCAATGCACGAATATAATCTCCACGTTGCGTAAAAGACACCAAATAATTATTCCAAAAAGTCATTATTGCTTGTAAACTTTCCTGATAATCCGGAAAAAGCTTTTTACCGAGTAATAAAAGCCTATGTCCCGTATCAAAGTCGCCAGATTTTATAGAATTTTGATTAATAACAGCAAAAGTATTACGCAATAAGATTGATTTATTTTTCTTATCTTTAATTTCTGAAATTGCCTTATAGGTATCTTCAATACGACTGCTTTTATAATAAAATTGAACTTTACTCACATAAAAAGCATCTTCTATTAACCTAAAATCTTTCTCTTCATTTGTTCGACAAAAATCTTTTTCTATATCAAAAAAAACTTGTACATTATCAAAATCTTCATCTGAATCACACGACAATATCATTTCTGTTAATGCCTGAAAACGCATTTTACGGATTCTGCCATTTTCTGCATTAATATTTTCAAGATAATAATAAAGCAACCGTAATTCTGTTTCAAAATTACGTTTCGAGGATAAATCCGCCAAGAGATTATAATAACAAATATGAAATTCGCTGTCGCCGCGTTCATCATTTCTGCACTGTTTCAAAAACCAAGACAAACGTAAAGCAGCTTGATGATTTCCGATTTTGGTAAAATAAGCACTTCTGTTATGAACCGGAAGCAACAAAAGCGATTTTAACGAAATATTAAAACGATTTTTATAATCTTTTTGTTTTACATAGGAAAAACCGGTAATTTTTCCTAATTCATCAAGAACTTCTTTTTTCTTTCCGGGGTCATAACCGTAAGCATTTGTTGTTTCCACATCAACAGTTGTTCCGTCCGGAAAATATACAACTACAAAAACATGTTCTGTTGTCTGTACTGCCGTAGCTTTCAGCCCAAAATAAGATAACAATAACATATATAAAATCGAAGAACTGACACAATTATATCTGCCGTAATCTACTATTTCCGAAAAATTATCAGAATCGGCTTTATACTTTTTGAAGAAAAACTTATGTAATTGAACATTCAATAATTCTGCAAATTTCTTTTGTTGTTCTACTGAAAAAGAATGTACATCAACGGAACCAAAAGTTTTACGTAACTCATCTTCAAGACAAGTCCTTTTTTCAATATAGAAATCTCTCAAACGCGGTAATTCCCGATAATCCTTTTCTCCGCAAAAATAAATATACCAATCTAACAAATATGTATCATCGCAATCTGAAAGAGTTTCTGTCAAAAAAGATTTCTCTCGCTCATTCGTATGATAAACATTTTCAAATATTTGTAACGCCTCCCCCGTAAGAGATGCAGCGTTACAAATAAAAGAAATAATAAAAAATAAAGCTACAAAAAAAGCACGAAAAATCATCTGTTAATTATTTTTCATCTTTTAACGAATCAATATAAAACTCAACTTCCGCCGTAGAAAGTTTTAGCATATTAGCAATTTGATCGGTTGTCGTTCCCTGTCTGTACAATCCTAAAACTGCATCTTTTGTATTATCACTGACATCAGTTGCTTTTCGTTTTTCTCCGTTTTGGCGGTTTGACGCCCCCGAATTATTAGCAAGAAATCCTTCCATAACTTTAATTTTATCATCACATTGACGACTGATATTTTCAAATAAAGTTATAGCTTTTACGGCTTTCTCACGTGACGAAGTTAATGCTTCTTTTCTACTGTCTAAGTCGTAAAGTAATGCATCCATCGTTTTAAAACGATCTACAACTTCTTTTATAATATCGTAAGAATTTACTATCGGAGCTGCATTCTTTTCAAACTCAGCTATCGATTTTTCAAATACATTTTCCTTTAACTGTAAGTTTTCAATATTTCGGGTAATGTTTAAAATACGATTCTCAATATCACGAACTGTCGTATCAACTTTTCCGAAAGTATTTTTCACACGTTGTAAATCGCCTTCTTTATCGTCAAGACGATTAATTTGAGTTTCGATACTGTTATATCTGTTAGAAAGCATATCTACCGTAGCTTCAATATTTCCGATTTCCGTCTTAACCTCTGACAAATGTTCAATACGAACTTGTACCTGATCTACAAAGTCACGCATTTCTTGAATTGCTTGTGACAAACCTTCTATTTTCTTACTGCTGTTTAGAATATTGTTGTATTTGTCATCCGTAGTATTTGCAACATAACTGATATTGATAATCTTCTTTTCAATATCATCAATTTCATTCTTATGAGCTTTTATTTCTTTCATTTGATCGGCAAGCAATTTCAAATCATTTTCAAGACGTTCTTTAGTCACTATTGTTTTATCAAAAGTTTGTGCCTGCTTTTCAAATTTCTTTATAGAAAATTCGATTTGAGCTATTTTCTTATTGAGATTTGCTGTTTCATCCTCAAAGCTTGCGGTAAAACGTTCATCGATTTGTCGCATACTTTCTTTGATATTTTCAAAATCATTCTTATAACTTTCGAATACATTCTTAGTATCTTCTTCATAATTACGCAAGATTTCTCTGGATTCATTCATTTTTTCATCAAATTCAGATTGCATTGCAGCAAGACCGTTATTTACTTTTTGAGTTATGTCACCGTCAATACGCTCACTCAAAGTAGTAATTTGCGATTGCAAAATGCTGAAATTTTCACTGAAATGTTCCAATCTATCCGTATTGTCATTTATTACAACATTGAACTTTCCGGAATAATCGGTTTGCAATTGATTATACATAGTCTCAACTCTATCTTTCAATTCTGAAACTGTTCCGGTTACCATAGAACGCAAACCTTTTTCTGCAGATTCAAGATTTTCCTTAATTCTGTCAATTTGACTTTCATTACCGGCTTCAATCTCTGCATATTTTTCTTCCAATTTCTCTGTAATCAAAGCACCGCTTTCATCAATTTTCACTTTAAATTGATTATTAAAATCATCCAAATCTTTTCTTACAGCCAATAACTCGCTCTTATATTCGTTTATACGCTTGATAGAATCTGTTTCCATCTGACACAAATGATTATTCATTTGTGTTCTGCCTTCAAGTAACTGTGCTTCCAATTCCGAACCTAAAGTAGAACCTAAGTTTCCTAACTGTTCTTTTAATTGTTTATAACTTTCTTCAAGTTCCGACACTCTGGATTGTGTTTCATCCAACAATTTATTAGTTTTAGAATCAGTATCATTTTGAAGATTTTCTAAATTCTGCTGTGTTTTACTTTGCAAATCAGACACTTCATCCGTCATTCTGTTAATACGACTGCGGTAAGTTTCACTCAATAAATCAAGCTTTCTGGATAAATCACTGTCAACGGAAGCTAATTTATTTTCAAGCTGCAAATCAAAACGCTCTTCCACACGTTTTACATTCTGCTCCATTGTAGAAAGATTTTCCTTATACTTACTGATTTTCTCATTACATTCGGCTTCATATTCCTGATAAACACGTTCAATATCTTTATGGCCGTTTTCCATCACTGTGGCAATTTCTCTCTTTCCGTTTTCAATATGAGCATTTACATCAGAATCTACCGTTCCTTTTAATAATTCAAGGTTTTCATGCAATTGAACTGCACGTTTTTCCAAATCTTCCGTTCGATTTTGAACTTCTGACAAATATTTCTCGCCTTTTGCAAAATATTCATTTTCAACTTCCAACAAATGACTGTCTGTACCGTCAATTCTTCGTTCAAATTCTTCCAATGAATTATTAAGCGTATGCTCAAAATCCTCAACTTGCTTTTCCAAAATACTGCGTTTCATTTCAAAGCTACTTTCTATTTCTTCAAGTCGCTCTTTTACCACGCCTTCCATTTGAGAATATTTATATTCTATATCCGAACGAATTCCCTCTGTATTACTTGTCATAAGCGAATCTATATCGGCAACTTTCGAATCAAGTTCCTGGCGTTTTTCAGTCAAACGCATTTCAAGATTTGAAAAATCTTTTGAAACTTTATCAAATAATTCATCTCGCAAAACTTCCATTTTTGTTGAAAGATGATTCAATTCTTCTTTTAAATTTTCTTCCAGATTGTCACGTTCATTTCCGAGACGTTCTTTTGTCTCACTCAATTTATCAAGTGCACTTTGATCCATTCGATTAATTTCAGAATCAATACGAGAATCAAAACCGGCAATTTTAGCTTTCATTTCTTCCATTGAAGAAGTGCATTTCAATGTAAAATTGTTCGATTCTGTTTGCATTCTCTCAATTTCTTCCTGTAAAGAATCAAGCACGCCGGTATATTTTATATTTTTCAAAGAAATATCTTCACCCATTTTTTCTATAGACAAACGACTTTCTTCTATCTTTGAATGTAAATCCTGCTGAACTTCTTTTATTGTCGAATCTGTTGAACTTCTGAAATCTCGCAATTGATTATTAACATTTTCAAAAACTTTTGATTCCAGTCTTAAAGCCTGTTCCGAGGCAATATTTATGTGAGCGTCCAAATCATTTTCTGCATCTTTAATTTTTGCAAATGAATCTGTACGCAATGTTTCAAGATTTTTAATAGATTCTTCTATAAAAGCACGGAATTCCGTCATTTTTACGGCAGCTTCTTCATTTTTATTATTAAAATCTTCTACCAATTTGTCATTACGCTGTTCATGTTCACGAATTTCTTTCTGCAAAACACTTCTGGCTCCGGTTTGCAAATCGTTGACATAATCGCAAAGTTCTTTTGTTTTACGTTCATACAAACCTGCAATATCAGTAAGCTTCACATCAACATTTTTTTTCAATTCCAAATCTATTTCTTGAGAGAAGTTTTGTGCCCTTGTTTCTAAACGGTCAAAATATGCTGCATAATCTTGAATTTTCTTCGTTACTTCATTTTCTGTTTCTTCACGAAGCTTAATTATATCATCATTTAATCTTTGTAATTTTTCGCGTTCTTCTTTTTCACAACCTTCAAGGTCACTTTGATAAGTCGAAAGATGTTCTACTCGCAAAACTTCCATTTTTTCAGAAAGTTTCTGCAAATCACCTTTTAAGAAATTTGTTTCATCTGAAAATCTTTTCCAATTCTCATTAACAAATAACTCAAGTTCTTTTCGATAATTTGAAATCTTTAATCCGATATCTCTTCCGTGATTATTCAATGTAGATGTCGTATTTTTTTCCGAAAGCTTCAAATTATCTTGCATTTCTTTGAGTTCGGAACGCATACTTTTCATTTCTTTCATCGATTCTTTAAGTAAACTCTTGATATTACGAGAAACCGTCATCGGAGAACTATGTTGCTCATTAATAGCATTACGTGTTTCATTAAGTCCTTGTTCAATCGCATTAATTCTACTGATGATTTTTTCATCTGTAGGATTTTTATTTTGTCTTCCGGAATATTCTTTTAATTCTGACAAAAGTTGCTCCGCACGTTCTGTAGATTCCACAATCGTTTCATTATACATACGCAACTGTTGCAAATTTTCAGATGAACCGTTTTCTATTTCACTGCGAATCTTATTAGATAATTGAAATATCTTTTCAAAACTTCGATTATTTCTATCTTTGAACCTAAAGAAAAATATTAATCCCACAGAACATATTAAAGACAGAAAAAAATAAAATAACTCCATAATCCCCTCCCCAAGAGACTTTCTACTTTATAACTAATCTTTTTTAAATGATAAAGAACTATCTTTTAGAAGTAAGAACATCTTCTAATTCCAATGCAAATTCTACTTCCTCACGAGAAGTCCCGACAATTTTTGCTATATCCTCAACATTCATTCCTTGACGACGTAATTCTCGAATACTTTCCCCCAAGCTACCGTTATTTTCCGGCACAACAACCTTTTCTTCTTCCGGAAGAACTCTCAATAAATCGCTCTTCATATTTTCCATACGAGTTTCAGCTCTTATCAACCAATCTTGTAAATGACGAACGGCTCCGGTTCGAGATTCTAAATCTTCTACCAATAAGTCCATCTGCTTAAACTTAGTCATTACGGCATTAATTTGACTTTGAGAATTTAAAATCAAATCAGCTTCACTTTCAAAGTGTTCCATTTTTTCACCGTAAACTTTACGTTTTACTTCCATTTCTTGCCATTGAGATTCCATAACATTCATCATTTGACGCAACTGTGAAACATTAGACCGCATTTCATTTAATTTTTGCGAGTAATCTTTAGCAATTGCCTCTGAAGTTTCAATCTTATCAATCATTGAATCAAGTCTGCCGAACTGACGTTCAAGAACGATAAATTTCGCATCAAGTTGTTGAGTTGCAAGTCGCATATCACGTAAATCTTGAGTTTTATTTTCAACATTCTCGATTTCAGCCTGCAAGCCTTTTATTCTTGCATTCAAATCTTCATAAGATTGTGATTCTGCATACAATTTCTCATATCGCTCATTAGCAGACATTTCCAATTCCGCCATTCGTTCACCTAATGCTTCCATTTTATTTTTATCAGCTTTTACTTCCGCAACAGTATCTTTTAATATACTTATTTCTTTTTCCAGTTCATCCTTCATTTCTCCGGTTTTCTGAACTAACGCAATATTACGTTCAAATTTAGAAATCTCAAATTCGATTGAAGCGATACGTTCATCAAGTACGCCGGAACGTTCTAAATACTGTGCAGCAAAACGACTGTCAACTTCTCGAATCGAACGTTGCATTTCTTGCATTTTCTTATTTAATAACGTCGTTTTTGCTTCTAACTGCATTTCAATCTCTTGGAAATAGCGTTTCTGTTCTTCTATTTGGAAATAAACCACTTCTTCAAGCTTAACTTTTCCTTTAGCAATCACTTCATCCATTTCTTTTGCCGCATTCGGTAATCTTCGATAAACCGCCTCAACATGTTCATCAAAATCACTGTATTTATCTTCAATCTCTTTCCACTTCTGTTCTTGATTAAAAAGCATAAATTCTGCTTTCTCGGTATAAGAAGTTTCCACAGATTTCATTTTATCCGACAATTCTGTCATTTTATCATTAATCAACATTACACTGTCAGAAAGTGCGACTTTTATTTCTGTCAATTGTTCTTTCACCTGATTATCTAATACCGCAAGCTTATTTTGTGTCATAGCAGCATAATCATTTTCAATCACATCTAAAGCATCTTGAACTCGCATCAATTCTCTGTAGTAATCATCAAGTTGATTTTTATTTTCCGCTTCCATTCGTAAAATATTTTCTCTCATTTCTTGAGTTTTACCGACAAATAATTCATCTGCAACTTGGAATTCTCGCTTTATACGTTCTTCCATTCCTACTGAAAGTTCTTCTTTTAGAGTATCAACTTTTTCGGTTGCAGCTTCCATTTTTTCTAACAGTTCACGATAACGTTCTCGATTTTCATTATCAAATTTCATCGCATCTATCGAGAAGTTGTCATAAATCTTATTCAATTTCAAATAGATGTCTTGAGTTTTATTATCTACATCCGTTTGCATTTCTGCCAACTTGGAATCACACATTAATTGAGCACTTTCAAGTTCAGATTTAAATTGAACTTGTAATTCTTCAACTTTTGTCTGATACAATTTTTCCTGACGTACAATAAAATCATCCATTTTTGTTTGAACAGAAACAAATTGTTTTTCTAATTTTCCGCCGATTTCACTTCCTATTGTTTCGATTCTGAAATCTAAACCGATGATTTTATTTTCCATCTCTTTTACCGAATCCTTAGCAGACAAAAATAAATCTCGTTCTCGTTCTTCATACTCTCGGTGAAGATTAGATATTTCCTTTGATAATTTTTCCGATGCACTCAAGAATGCTTTACGTAAGCCGTTAAGCTCATTTTCCAAAACTTCGTCAGTTTCTCCCAATTTTCTGGCTAATTGAGCTTGATAAGAAGCTTCCAATTTTTGCAATCTTTCGGCTTGAGCATGTACGTTCATTTTACAATCCGTCAAATGAACCTCAACACGCTCGAACAACTGATTCAATTTATTTTCCCATTCAATCGAACGTTCTTCCGCAGCTTCAAAAATATCCTCTGTTTTATCTTTAAGTTCTTTTAATATTTCATCAGCCATCAAACGTGTCTTCGTTTCAATAACATCTTTTAAGCCATCAACTTTAGTCAATATATTTGCCAACTCATATTTCGCCTCTGCTACCGGAACATCCAAACGAGCCACAACTTGTTCCAAATAAATATTCACTTTTCCAGTAATATCATTTTCCAATTGTGCCATTTTTACAACTAAATCTTCATAAGAAGATTGACATTCTTTCGCCGTATTTGCCAAATCCGTCAGCTTAGTACTACTATTATCAAGCTGTTCTTGATAAAAATTACTGATTGACGCTTTTTCTTGAGCAATATAACTACGTAAATCCATCAATTTATTCTCAATCACACTATCAGTCTGACGCAACCCGTCACGAACGGCATTCTCATACTGCATTTCTAATTCGGAACAATGCAACTGCATATTTTTGATTTCTTCACCGTAAGAATCAATTCTGATTCTCAATTCTTTTTCACAATCCTCTTCCGCACGTTGAATCTCATCAATACGTTGTTTTACCAAATCTGTAATCTGCGAAACTGCCTCTTGTGAGCGAGCAAAAATATTTTCTCTAAACTCGGAGATTACATCCAATACACCGGATTCTACTTTCTCGCTTATTTCCTCATGAATATTTTCAAGGCGTTCTTCTACCTCACCGCTGTAAGTTGCAAACTTCTGGCTGTATTCTGATTTCAAGTTTTCGCTTACGGCACTCATTTCATCGTGAATATTTTCAAGGCGTTCTTCTACCTCACCGCTGTAAGTCGCAAACTTCTGACTATATTCGGATTTCAAGTTTTCACTTACCGCACTCATTTCATCTCGATAATTTTTCAACGATTCACTGCTTTGAGCTAAATCTTCGCTCAAACTTAAATAACCGACCTTCAAATCTTCAAAGATATCATTTTGTAAACTCAAGTTTGACTCGAAGTTCGCAATATCTTTAGACAAGTCATTTGAAAGGTTTTCAAATGACTGAGACAATTCTGCCGACAACTTCTCATATTTTCCGGAAATTACATCTTCGTAATTAGACAATCTTACATTCTGTTCTGTCATCTCACGAGATAATGTCGACTGCATTACTGTCAAACGCTCTTCCAGCTCTGCAAATCTTGAACTGTAGTCGCTCAACTTATTCGCAAATTGTACATAACAACGGCTGCTTTCCTCGTCATAATATTTGTTTACTTCACCTAACCTCTCGCGGCTCTCTGCTTCCAAGTTTTCCAATTTCACACGGTAACCGATTAATTCTTTATGGAACTTATCTGTTAATTCCTCATACCGAGAAGATAATTCTGCCTCATAACCGCACAATTTCTTTTCTATCTCACGGCTAAACTCGGCACTCGCATTGCGACTGGCTTGAGATAATTCATCTTCTATACGTACTCTTAACAGCTCACCGGCTTCCGCCATCTCATTTTTCAAGACCTTAATGCTGTTACTGTACTCGGCCAATTCTTCACTGCGTCTCTCGCTGAAATTAGATTCTATATCTCTCAAGAACTCATCACATTGCTTACCCATTTCATTCAAACGGTTTTCCAATGCATTCTCTGATTCTCTTATGCGAGATAATACTTCTGGACCTACTTGGTTACCCAATTCTTCCAAACTCTTGCTTACTGCATTCAATTCTTCACGGTAACAAGATAAATCTTCTTTTAATACATTATACTTTTGAGCAAAGCTTTCATCTTTTTCTACAAATGAACGGCTTAATTGGTCAAAACGTTCTGACAATTCACACAACTGTACACGACGTTCTTCTACAAAACGACTTAATTCGTCTGAATAATATTTTTCTACGGTATTTAATTTTGACTCACTCGCAAACATCAAGTTCTCAAAGTCATTGCGTAATTCTTCCAACTTCTGCAATGACAAGTCATTACGAGATTCTTCGCCTGCCACGAAAGAGTTTCTTAATTCTGATTCCAATTCTCGGTACAACGTCATGATTAAGTCATAATCAGACTTATTAGACGTCAATACTTCTGACAATTCTTTATTCGCTGATTCGATTCGGTCACTTAAACTTTCGCTTCCGTACGCCAATATTTTCTCTAACTCTCGTTTCGCTCCGAACACGCTTATTTCAAGATTACGGCTGTAATTCAAGTTTAATTCGCTCAATTTATTTTCAAAATCTGCAAACTTTGACAACACACGAGCATTTTCTGCTTCATGTTCATTACGCAATTCTTTCAACGATTCCAAATAATCTTCACGAGCTACATTTTGATTCAACAAGCTCTCGGCATAACCGCGACGTAATTCTTTTATCTCTTCTGTTACACTCATTACTTCTTTTAAAGAAGAAGATAATTTTTCTTCTACTTCATTACGTAATTCTTTTACGCTTACATTTGTTAATGCTCGAAGAGATTTTAATTCTTCATTATGTTCACGGCATAATTTTTCGTATTCACGACGGTTACTTGCTCCCAATGCTACGGTTTCACTTTCTACGTTTTCACGCAACAGCTCTAATTCGGCGTTCAACTTTGACAGCATTTCGCCGTAAGATAAACCGCTTTCTTCACGTAACGCTTCCAAATCTTCTTTTAATCCGGACAACATTACACCGCTTGCCAACACCTCGGAAGATAATTCCCCGTACAAGCGTTCCGCTTCTCGACGACCGGATTCATATTTTTCTGACAACAAGGATACCTGTTTAGATAATTCTGCACGAGCTGTTTCTCCTACTGTCGATAACAATTCATGCAAGCGAGTTTCATGTTGAGATTTTACGGATAACAACGATACTTCTATTTCTTCATAACGGCTTTCAAGTTCTGCTTTCTTAGATTCGCCGATGTGTTTCAACTCTTCCAATTCACTGCGGATTGCTGATAAGGTTTTGCGACCGTCATTCAATTCTGACAATGCTACTTGGGTTTGAGCTTTTACGCTTTCACCGAAACATTTTTCCAACATCTGCATTTGCAATTCTAAGTCGCTGTAACGAGCCGACAAACGAGATTCATACAACGAAAAAGATTCCGCTAATGAGTTCTTGCTTAACTCTTTTTTAGATTCAAGTTCTTTTTCTATTTCTGATGCTAAGCCGTAAAGACGATTGTATTCACACAATACTTTTCCGGCTTCACTTTCTCCGGCTTGTTTTATGGCTCCGAAGCTCTTTTCTACTTCTTCCAACGATTCTCGAATCTTTTTCTCGAAGGCTTTCTGCTCGGCCAATGTTTGGCTGTACACATTTTCGAATAAATTAGTATATGTGCGACTTTCCTCTTTCAATAAATCGCTGCATTCCTTTTCTTTCTGTGACAATTGAGATAAACGTTCTGATAAACCATTTTCCAATTCAGATAAGCTACGGCGAGTTCTTTCATCTATCTCACTGTACATTTCTACTTGGTATGCTGATATTTCTGCTGACAATTGATTATATTTGCCTCTTAAGCTCTCAAGCTGTTCGGACGATACTTCTTCCAAAGACGCTTGTTGGCTTAATAATTTTTGTGCAAACTCATCAAGACGCATTTCGTATACACGTTCGCTTTGGGCGGCTTCTTCTGCAAAAACTTTTAACTTTTCTTCATAACTGCACAAGCTTTCCCATACTTTACTGTCTACAAGTTCGCGTTCTTTATGCAATTCTTCTACTTTGGCATTTATTTTCTCATTAAACTCGGAGATTACATCCAATACACCGGATTCTACTTTCTCGCTTATTTCCTCATGAATATTTTC
>JBGUUT010000012.1:0-16760 GCA_045133795.1 Spirochaetota bacterium | reverse complement strand
TGAAGTACCAGAATCATCTGGGCGACACCAACGGTTATTTGATGAATCACCATCATAGAAACGAGCAGTCATAAGGAAGTAAATTGACTCTTCACGGAAATCTCCGCTTACTTTCGGTTTTACACTTACAACCTGAGAAACCATTGCCGAATCTTTTCCTTCATTATCTGTAACTACCAAAGTTATGGTAAATGTAGTTTCTGCATTCGGAGCTGTTACGGTAATTTCTTTATTTGTCGTACTGCCACTTACAGTTGCACCGCTAACAGTCCATTTATAACCAACAACATTTCCGTTCTTGTCTTTTGAAGAACTTGCAGAATAAGTCTTAGTTGCTCCCAAACCTACCGCTGAAGCTCCGGAAATAACAGCTATCGGAGCTGGATTTTCATTATTTGTAACAATATTCAAATCTATAGTATTTGAAGCTTTACCGGCTGTATCATAAACAGTCGCTGTTATTGTATGAGCTTTATTCTCAAGATTTTCTGTATCAAGAATAAAATCTACAGTCGATGAAGTTCCGCTCATAGAAGCTGTCCCGATAACTTTTCCTTCTGATTTAAACTCAGCTTTTGATAAACCTATATTATCTGTAGCCGATACTGTCAAAGTTACATTACCGCTGACAGTTCCGGTTTTATCAGAAGTAAACTCAACAAGAACCGGAGCTTCGCTGTCTTCCGGATTATAAGAAGTCCAATTTCCGTCTTTGTACCACCATTCACCTGCTTCTCGAGAAAGGTTACCGGTTTGATTATTCCATCCACCAACTTGTTTACTAAAGATAATATTTGACTTAGTTACATTCAATGTAATTGTGTACCACTTTGAAGAACCTTCTTGTGTCATTGCTTGATGTTTCTTTTCCAAACTTGAATTACCATTTTCCCATGTATATATATTAATGTAATCATATGCATGGATAATAATCTTATCCGTAATCGGCGGATTGTACTTTAACGCCAACAAATAAGTCTTTGAAGTTCCGTCATTAGCCACAAGTTCAATAGAAACATTTTTATCTGCAGCTAAACTATCGTTAGAAGAAATTTGAATTTTCGCAGTTTTTGTTGATGTTACATTCTGACCGTCTACTTTAACAGATTTCACATCGCCGCTTACTTCCAAAATTAATTTGGCAGACGGTGTAGCAGACACAAAGTTCATGTTTTTACTTACAGATAAACTTATTTCGTTTACACTTACACTTTTAAGCTCAACATTACTTTTTTTAGTAATATCTACTGTATAACTTTTTGTAACAAGACCGTCGGCTGCCACAATCACAACATTAACCACAGACGGTACTTTTACAGTCGTTCCGGTACATTCCTTACTGTTAATTTTTAAAGATGTAATTTTTTCATCTTCCGGAGTTGCTACGATACTTACTTCGTTTGCTGCTGTTTCATAAGACATTCCGTACTCATTTATAGGTACATAAACTCCGTCAACTGTAAAAGATTTTAGCTTTGCATTACCGGGAACTATTGGCTCTTTTCTTGTAACTACAACCTCATAAACCTTTTTTACAGAAGTCTTTTCTGCTGTTACTTCAATCTTTATTGTATTTTCGCCGATTTTCAACAAACACTCTTTATCATAAGCTGCACTTGCTTTACTATCAGTAGTAACTGCCGCAACATTTACAGAAGTAACTTCATTTTCTACAGTCGCAGTATATTTTTCTACAGTACTACTAAAAATCGGTGATAGAGGAACCCCCACATTGCCTGCTGTCAATGTGATATTTGCAAGTGTTGCATCATCTGACGGATTCTCTGAAGCTCTCTTAATCTTTAATATATAAGTTTTTGAAAGCATAGAATCTTGCATTGATGCAACTACAATCTCGACAGTATTTTCACCGACTTCAAGATTCACTGTTTTTGTCGTTGTACTCACTCCGGCAATTTTAACTTCATTACCTTTACTTTCTGCAATTATTTCTATAGAAGAATCTTCAAAATCGACATTGAAAGCATATTCAGTTTCAGTTTTTGAAAAGTTTAAGTTACCTTTAGAAACAGTCAACTCATCAAGGTATATTCCGTTTTTGTCTGCAACATTATAGATATGCTCTACAATTTCGGATTTACTTTTACCTTTTATCGCAATAAATCGAACTATATGTTTACCTTCCGGCAAATTAAAAGGTTCGTCATTACTAATTCCGTTATTTTCATTTAATTCTACATTAGAATCTACAAGATAATAGATTTCAGCTCCCGGAATAGGAGACTTAATTGAAATATCAGTTTCTGTATCAATATCCGTTTTTTCCGGACTAATTTTTGGTTCCGGTAACACTACGTTATAAGTAAATGAAACACAATCCGAAGCCTCATAATTACTGTGAAAAATACGAGCCGTAATTGTGCATGATTCATCTAACTTTATACCTTCATTCGGATTATAATATTTAGAATCTCCGTCAACCTCCGGAATTGTTCCGTCCAAAGTATAAAAAAGATTTGCATCATTAGGCGTGTATGAAAACTTCACCACTGTTCCGTAATCAACTTCTCTTGTCGTGATACTCGCCGTAGGAGTGGCAAGTTTTCTTTTCCCTGTTTCTACGGTAGGAGTTGTAACACTTGTACACGAAAACATTACCGCAAAACACAAAACCATGAATATTCTGAAAAAAGAATATTTGCTACTTTTAATCATCATCGCTCCTTAATAAACTCTATTTTTTATTGTTTAGAAAAGAGCAACCACTATGCCAGTATCATGATTTTCAAAAAAAGTAAAACTTTTATTCTTGTTATAAAATCAAATAAAATATTCTTCCTGATTTTCTTGTTGATTTTCACTCATTCTGCATTTACGAGCAATTCTTTTAGGGTCACGAGTAACAGTTTTAACCGCTGCAATTATTTGAAAAATATCAGCAATGATTCCGAATACAATCGCCGTACCTCCGGCAATTAAATACAAAATAAATAGGAAATACGAAATTTCCGCACTGAATATTTGTTTAAATAAAATATTTCCATGAAAATCTTGCAAATAAAACATCGAAAACAGTACCGATAAAAAACACAATACACGCATTACTTTCACATTATACAAAACATGAAACGTGAAATATAATCCCAAAACCACGGAATAAGCAAAAATAAACGATATCTTCAGCGGAGCATTAAAAATATGAACAATATCGGATATATAAAAACTGATACTGTAAGTCAGCTGAAGCAACCCCGAAGTAATATAAAACAATACGAAAAACTTAATAATATCGAAAATTTGTTGCTTTGCCGTTTTCATTGATTATTCCCCGCCGTAAAGCTTTGTAATTTCCTCAGCCAATATTCTAATCCCTTTTTCCAAAACCTTTGAATCTTGCGAAAAAGTAATACGAATACATTCATTTTTCATCGCAGAAACTTCTTCACATCCCGAAAAGAAATAACATCCCGGAATAATATAAACATTTTTAGCTTTCAATCGTTGGTACAATTCATAACAATCAATCGGCAAATTCGGAAACCAAAACCACAAAAAGAACGCACCTTCACTTTCATGTACATAATACGGCAAATCATCCGGAAAATAACGCTTTATCAAATCTAAAGCTTCACGAGAATGCTCTTTATAATAAGGTGTAATAATTTTTTGCGAAAGTTTCGTAATTTTATCATCTGCAAAAAACTTAGTCGTTAAAACCTGTCCGAAAGTTCCGCTTGCCAAATTTACTACGGCATTCATATTAGAAATCATATTTATAATTTCTTCATCCGCTACTATTATTCCCGTACGCAACGACGGTAAACCTAATTTTGACAAACTGAAAGAATGAATAATATTTTTATCAAATAAAGTTTTTGTATCACGAAATAAAATCCCGGGAAACGGTTCCCCGTAAGCATTATCTATAATTAACGGAATATCGTGCTTTTTTGCAAGAACCAGCAACTTCTCCATTTCATCGTCGGTAATTACGTTTCCCGTAGGATTTGTAGGTCGGGTAACACAAATCGCACCGATACTTTCATCAATTTTTAATGCATCAAAATCTACATGATATTTAAAACTGTGCCTTCCTGTATATTCTATTTTAGGCAAGTATGCACATAATGTATCTTCATCCAAAGTTTGGTCTGCATAACCGATATATTCCGGCACCATAGGAAATAAAATCTTTTTCTTACTTCCGTCAGGAAAAGTCCCGGAAAACATATTCAATAAATAAAAGAAAGCATTTTGACTTCCGTTAGTTATTGCTACATTATTGCGAGTAACATTCCATCCGAAAGTTCGTTGAAAATATTTTGCAGCTTCCTGTAAAAAATCCTCGTTTCCCTGCGGGCTGTCGTAAGAACTGATAATTTTAGAAAATTTATTTCCGTCAGAAACTTCACTCAAAAGTGAACAAAAAACATCCAGCATTTCCGGAATCCTCGCCGGATTACCGCCGCCCATAAGAATTGCTTCTCCCGGTTTTTGCATTGCATCCGCAATATCATTCATCAATTCTCCGATTCCGGTTACTTTCCCAAACTTTTTTCCGAATGAAGAAACCTGAAACATAAACTTCCCCTAAAATTATTGTAGTTCAACTACTGATTTGAAAATCATTTTCGTTGTTAAAGAATCACAAAAGAAATTGTAATCCGGCTGAAAATAGAAGTTTCTTATTTTTGCATCCATAAAGAAATAACGTTTTTGTGCAAAAACAGGAGTAAATTGACATTTATCATTAAAAACCTTTTTCTTTGCCAATTCATTACCCGGCTCAACAACGGCTCCGAATTGTGACGGCGTAAAAAGTTCACTTACTTTTCGTACTTCCGGAAACAAATTATATTCAAACAAGGCAATATCGTAATCTTTCTTATAAAAAATCTTATCCACAAAACTTGCCGTATCATCTATACTTGAAATTTCATAATTCAAACTGTTTGAATCCAATACAAATTTTAATACCTCTTCAATTTTACTTGAAAGACTTCCGGCTGAAATAACAATTTTTAAAATCATCGGCTTATTTTCAAAACCAAGTTTTCCGTTATCATCGGTAAATAATTGTTTAGGAAACGCAGGTGTTACAAATGCCGTATTATCATATATTCCCGACAATGCAGTCAATTGTTGATTCTCTTCGGTAATACTTCCCAACACTCCGGCTAAAAAGCTGCGAACTCCGGCATTTTTCATATAAGCCGAACTTTCTTCATTAAAACTGTTATATGCTGTGACAACTCTGTTATTTTTATAACCGACATCTACAACTCTTTTTTGTCCGTCCATTCCCTGCATTACGGCAGAAAGAAGTTCAAATTCTCCGTCCGCACCTTCAAATAAATCAACTTCTCCCGCAATAAATTGACGAATCAAATCCTCACGATTTGAAACATATTTCAAAACCAATTGATTTGTATACGGAAAAGAATTTCCCAAAGAATCCTCTTGTTGATAATAAGGATTTACTCTTAATGAATAAGTTTCGGTACCGACTTCCGAAATCATATATGCTCCGGAAGAAGTAAACTGTAAACTGTCCGCAATTGCATTAAAATCCGTAATTCGTTCAATTTCCTCTTTTTTTATCACAGGAAAGTTTGCCAGACGCTCCAGCACAAACGGATCGGATTTAGAAAAAGACAAAGTAATTTGAGAATCTGTTGTCGAATCAATATTTATATCACTGCCCGGAAGAAGATACTCTGCACCGATTTTGGTAGTTTTTAAAATATTTTTCAAAAACATGAAATCCGCAACAATATCAGAAATCTTAATATCATTTCCGTCCGAAAACTTTTTATTTTTATTAATAGTAAAAACCACATTCAAAAGATTGGGAGAAACGGTAACTGACTCTGCAATATTTCCGACTAATTTTCCGGTTGCCGGGTCACGAGCCAACAGCGTTCCCATTGTTGCCTGTCTGATAAAAACTTCCATATCATTAGAAGCAAAAAAAGGATTTATCCCGTTTGCCATATTTTGAAATGCAAATGTTAAACTTGAAGCAATATTTGCCTTAATAGGAATTTCTGCATATTCTCTGGAAATCTTATATGCTACATCAGCTTTATTTTCTTTATAAAATGCTGTATTTTTTCCTTTTTTATCACATGACAAACACATGGTAAAAATTACCGCAAACAACAAATAAAATAGTTTTTTCATCAAACAATCCTTATTTTAATTTTTTATATAATGACATCCTAAAGACTTTGTATTATGTATCGCCTGATCTACAATTATCGATGCCGTAATAATTGCATTACGCAACTCAATAATAGAACGATTTAATTTTGCTTCCTTATAGAACTTTATGATTCTATGTGAATAATAATTTAAATCTGCTTTAGCACGCTCTAAGCCTTTGTTTGTTCTTATAATTCCGGCATAATTCCACATTGTCAATTTTATGACTTGCAAATCTTGCCCGATAATAAGCGGATCAAATTCTTCCATATTGGATTTCGGAGTTTCCCAATCCGCAATATTATCCAATCTCGATTTACGTATTTCTTGGAAGTTTTCCTTTATATCTTCAGCTGCACGTTTAGCCCAAACAAGCCCTTCCAATAAAGAAGTGGAAGCTAATCTGTTTGCTCCGTGCAATCCGGTACAACTAACCTCTCCGATTGCATAAAGATTTTTTAATGAAGTTCGTCCGTTTAGGTCAACTTTTACGCCGCCGCAAAAAAAGTGTGCCGACGGAACTATCGGAATCGGCTCTTTAGTAATATCAATACCGCCGGATAAACAAGTATTGTAAATTTTTGAGAAACGTTTTTCAATAGGCACACTGCCTTTATAATGATTAGCTAAATCAAGCAATAAAAAATCCGCACCGGTTCTGCTCATTTCTTCATAAATCGCACGAGCCACAACATCACGAGGAGCCAATTCTTTCAAATGACTGTAACGCCCCATAAATTCTTTTCCGTCTCTGTTCAAAAGCTTAGCACCTTCGCCGCGTAAAGACTCAGAAATCAAAAAACGTTTTATATCACGATGAAACAACGCCGTAGGGTGAAATTGCAAAAACTCGGCATTGATAATATCCGCTCCGGCTCTATGTGCCATACTTAATCCGTCGCCCGTAGCTGATGACGGATTTGTTGTATGTTGAAATATTTCCCCAACTCCGCCTGTCGCTAAGATTACTTTATGAGCAAGTAACTTTTCGACACAACCGTCAAGATTATTCAAAACATAAACGCCCATTACCTCACGTTTACGATAAACTTCTTGATTATCTGCACTGTGATGATTATTTGTAATCAAATCTATTGATGTGTGAGACGTAAGAATTTGAAGACCGATTTTCCCGGCATAAGCTAAAAGCTCTGTTATTATTTTATCTCCGGTATGATCTTCAAAATGAAGAATACGCCTTTTGGAATGAGCAGCCTCTTCCGTATAGTCAATTTCTCCGTTATCATCGGTACTGAATTTTATTCCGATTTTATCTATTAAAAAATCAAAAACCTGTCTCGGCCCTGTTTCAGACAACATTTTTACTGCAGCAGTATTATTATAATAACAACCGGCTTCTAAAATATCTTTATACAGCAATTTCGGGTCATCTTCAGGATTCCACGCAATAATACCGCCTTGAGCTAGAAAAGAGTTACATTCCGAAACCTCTTGAGTTTTAGTTATTACCGCAACATCCAAACCGGCTTCTTTCAAATAAATAGCACAACTCAATCCCGCAATACCGGTTCCGACAACCAATGCATCATAAACTTTCTGCATATCCTTATCTCCTTCGTTATTTATTATTTATCAAGGAAAAATCAAAAATCTTCACCGTATGAGTCAATTCTCCTACAGAAATATAATCCACGCCGGATGACGACAAAGTCTTTACACGTTCCAATGTCATATTTCCGGAAGCTTCTATTTCCGTTTTCTTATCAATAAGTTTTACGGCTTCAGCCATTGCTTCATTTGTCATATTATCAAGCATTATTCGGTCAATTCCGGTTTTTAATGCTTCTTCTACTTCTGCCAGATTTCTGGCTTCCACTTCAATTTTATATTTATCGCCCCATTTTTCACGTACACGCTTTACGGCTTCGGTAATACCGCCCACACCGTCGCTGTGATTATCTTTTATCATTACCATATCATGCAAACCGATACGATGATTTACTGCACCGCCGCATGTTACCGCATATTTTGCAAGATGACGATATGCCGGCAATGTTTTTCTGGTATCAAGAATTTTCACCGGTGCCGCAGCTTTTACAAACTCATTAGTTTTTGTTGCGATTCCGCTCAAATATGAAATAAAATTTAACGCCGTTCGTTCACCTTTTAATATTGAAGCAATTTTTCCTTCAATCGTTGCCACAATATCACCGTAAGAAAGAGAATCTGCATCTGAATAAAAAAAAGAAACTTTAAGTGATGAATCTACTTTATAAAACACTCGTTCGAAAATCTGTCTGCCGCAAAGGATTCCGTTATCCTTAGCTTTTAAAATATAAGTTCCTTCCCCCAGCCCGTTAGGAAAAATTGCATCGGTAGTAACATCTCCCGACTGTGCAAAATCTTCATAAAAAGCAACATCTATCAATCGGTCTATTTCATCCATACAAATCATTCTATCCTCCGTATATGTTCGGTAATATATCAAAATGTTTTGTGATTTTGTACATTAATAAAACACATCAATTCAGTTTGAAAAAAGTTTATTTTAACATATTTATGCTTCACAAAATATCCAAAAAATCTACTTTGTTTAATCTTGTATTAATTTACGTTAAATCTATCTTTTTACACTCCCTGATATGTTTCTGATTATAGATTTATGTTATAAGATTTCCTGCATAATTTTTCAATTTATAAAAGGATATCTCCATGCAGAAAAAAATAATTCTTATTACTCCGCCGTTCGTACAACTTTCATCGCCCTATCCCGCTTCGGCTTTTCTGAAAGGTGCATTAATTCAAGAAAATTTTTGTGCGGAACAATACGATTTTTCTGTTTTATTGGGCTTGAAACTTTTTTCAAAAAGCGGTCTTTCAAAATTATTTGATGAAATAGAAAAAAAGTTAAACAGCAATAAATTGGAACTTTCCGAACCGCTTGCCGCTTTTATTACAAAAAAAGAACAATACATTGATACAATAGAACCGGTAATTTCATTTTTACAGGGAAAATATCCGCAACTTGCACAAAAAATCTTATCAAGAAATTATTTGCCGGAAGGAATAAGATTTGATGAATTAAAAAACTCAAAACGTAAAAATGACAATACCGAAACGGCAATACATTATGCGTCCTTGTACATCGACGATTTAACTGATTTATGCAGCCACACTGTCTTGCCGAATTTCGGACTTTCCTGTTATGCCGCTTCAATTGCGGAAAGTAACAATTTAACATTTGCCGATATCGAATCATTTTTAAAAAACGACGATTTATTAACAGAATGGCTTGCTGATTTTATAAAAGAATTAAACCTTGAAAATTGTAATCTTGTCGGTATTTCCGTTCCTTTCCCGGGCAACTTCTGCATGGCATTAAAAACCGCACAAATATTGAAAAAAATTAATCCCGCATTAAAAATTGTTCTCGGCGGAGGTTTTATCAATACAGGTTTTCGCAATGTAAAAGAGAAAAAAATATTCGATTATACCGATTTTATCGTCCTTGATGACGGCGAATTACCTTTGATGAGATTAGCGGATTTTCTGGAGGGAAAATGTGACAAATATTCATTGGTAAGAACTTTTTATATCGAAAACGATAAAATTTGCTATTCCGGCAACGACTCGCAAAATTACGAAAAACAATTTATTCCGGATTACACGGATTTACCGCTTGATTCATATTTTACACTGCGAGAATCTACAAATCCAATGCATTCGCTTTGGTCACAACGCATTTATTTAAAATTGCGAATGGCACACGGTTGTTATCATCACGGTTGTACTTTTTGCGATACGGCACTTAATTATATCGCCGATTACAAAGCTGAAGACGGCGTTTTTTTAGCGGACGCCGTTGAAAAAATCATCAAACAAACTGGCATTCACAGTTTTCATTTTGTAGACGAAGCAATGCCGCCGGCTGTAATAAAAACTTTCTGCTTGGAAATCATAAAACGCAGTTTGGATATAATCTGGTGGGGAAATATTCGCTTTGATAAAGCATTTGATTCCGATTTACCTCAACTGATGGCACGAGCCGGCTGTATTGCCGTAACAGGCGGAATGGAATCCGGCAGTAACAGAATTTTAGCGTTAATGAATAAAATGACAACGGTAGAAAACATTATCAGAGTTTCGCAAAAATTCGCAAAAGCAAATATTCTGGTTCACGGTTATTTAATATACGGATTTCCCGGAGAAAAACCGGAAGAAATTGCCGAAACCTTAGAAGTCGTACGACAAATGTTTCAGGAAAAAATATTACATTCCGTTTTTTTCCACAGATTCAGTCTGACAATTCACAGTGAAATCTTTCAAAATCCTGATAAATATTGCGTTACCGAAATTCATCGAAATACCGAAAAACTTACCGACTATGACATTTATTGCAAAGAATCAATTCCGCTGACAAAACTCGATAAAATCGGTGAATCATTAAATGTCGCCGTTTATAATTTTAACTTACGAAACAGTCTGGAAATTCCGGCATCACAATGGCTGCGAGTTGCATGTAAAATAAAACCGCAATTTGTTAAATCAATACTTAGTAATAAACGAAAATATGATTTAAACAAAAATTGTTATTGGCTGGGAACAAAACCGTTTTTTCGTGACGGAATTCTCTATTTTGCAGGTAAAACAGGCGATATTTCTTATGAACTTCCGCAGCCTTTGACTGATTGGGTTTGCAAACTCCTGGAAGAAAGTTCACCAAATATAAAAAAAGTTTTTTCCGACGATAAAAAAACATATCGCTCGTTAAAATATTGGTTAGATTTGTTACCCAATAACTTTTTTGAAGATAAAGAAAACTTGCTCGATAATGAATTGTGGGAAGATTTAAGAGAAGCCGGACTTATTCTTTTATAAGGGAAATTATGAAAAGATTTTGGATTATTTTTGCTGTTATTTTTTTATTTACATCGTGTACTATTGAAAAATTCTCAGAACTGTTTTCTGACGGGCGAGAAATAAAATCTCCGGAATGGGATGTCGATTATGAACTTCCGATATTAAAAAAGACATTAAAAATGTCAGATTTTGTCGATGTAAACGGTTTTTTAAAAAACTTGCAATTTCGTGATGAAGAATCGATAAAAGAAACGCAATCCGGATTAATTTATATGAGCCTAGAACCTATAGATATTTCAAGTGAAGCTTTAAATATCGACTCAAACGTAAAAGATCTTCTAGACGGAAAAGACCCGCTTACTTGGCCGCTACCCATGCAGATTTATCAATCACCGGAAATCATCGAAACTTCATTTCCCAGTATAAAAATGGATATAAACGGAGACGGAGTTGATGATTTATCACTGGACAGACTTCAATCTCGTGACGGATATTTAAAAATCGGAGCAAAAATTATAATAACCGACACCAATGATGAAACACACGATGCAACGGAGGAAGAATACTTTGTTGACGGCTTACCAGTTTTTGCAATTTCGGGAATAGATATATGCGATACAACATTTTATTTTGATGAAGCAACTTACGACAAAGAAGGTAAACGTCTTGTTTTTACACCGAAAGGCTTCCTGTCTGACTGGAATTATCCGTTAAAACCGGTACCGAAAGAAAACTCCGACGAATACATATTTAAATTTAAATTACCGCCAGACTCACTTTCCGTTCGCGGAAAAGGTTTTGACTTTATCGATAATCTTATCGCCCAAAACACAAAAGAACAAAAATCTGAAACTCGTAATACCAACTCACAATACTCACGACGAAGCCGAGCCGTCTTTACTCCTGAAGATATAAAAAATATGATTAAAGAAAACAACGACGGTATAGCCGGCTTAGAAAATATCATCAAAGATAACGAGCTTTCCGTAGAAGATATTACTAATGCTTATCAAAAAGAAGACGGAAGCGGAATAAACGACTTACTTGAAGATGTAGGTGAAGACGTTTCTATTACCGATATACTCGGTTCCGAAGTTCTTACGGAAAATATCGAAGATTTTACCGAGCTTGTAAAAGACTATGATTTAGGTAACGGAACAACTCTCGGTGATATTGCCGATTCCGGAAACCTGACCGGATTGAGTGAATTTATTAATTTTCATAAAGGCCACTCAATCAAAGGACTGAAAATCATTTTCTCGGTAGAAATATTTTTAGGCGATACTTTTATAATTGTAGGAAAGTTTATTCATGATTTCACAGCCATTTCTTTGACCGGAACGGAGGCTCAATTACCGTTATCAAATATCGGAGAAATTTTCAAAGAAATAAAAATCAACGCAAACATTAATAATACCTTCTCTTTTCCCGTAGATTTAAAAAATGTTTATCTCAAAGGTAATCAGGAAAACAATGTGCCGATATTATTTGACGGACAAGAAGGTAATTGTCAATTGGAACCGGCAACAAATAAACAATATGAATTGAACTTTTCTAAACCGATAAATGAACTGGGAGATTCCGGATTATTACTTGATGTCATAATCCCCGGCGGTTCCGAATGTACGGTAAGTTTAGCTACCGATTTTATGCTCGATATGAATATCAACGTTGCCGGAACTGCCAATGTAGACACAAATTCTTTAGGACTGTAAAATTATATGAAAAAATTATTATGTATTTTATTTTTCATGTCTCATATATTTTCGCTTATCGCAATACCAAACTCTTGGCAAACTGCTTTTTCTTTGGGAACAAGCGGAGCCCATTCTGCCGTTTCATCAGGATTGGAAGCGATAATATATAATCCTGCCGGAATAGCAACTACTCCTTATCGATTCGGAGTAAATGTATTCGGAAATTTTTCATTTGATATAATGACTAATTTTTTCAGCATTTATGACTTTGTTGAAATTCTCGATACATTAAAATCTGACAATCCGAATATAGATAATTTTCTTTCTCGACAACTGAATTGGATGTCACCTAACGGAGTAACCTTTACATCTGCAGCTTCATTTTCTTTTTTTTCATTCTATGCAAAATTACAAAACTTTCACATCGGATTTTCCCTTGATAACAAAATCATTTCCGATATTACGATAGGAAAAGATTTATTTTTTGCTCTGTTTGACAAGCTTAATCTTACCAAACCGTTAAATGAAAAAATCTACGGGCGTTTTATGTGGTATCAAGATTTTAAATTTGCAATATCCAAAAAACTTCCTAATATTGAAAAACATCTGCCGATTCGCGGGTTTTATGTAGGTGCAGCAGGGCACTTCTATCTTCCGATTATTTACAGCTCTTTTTATTCGAATCTAGCATTGCATTCTGACACGCCAAATGATTTGGGACTTTATACATATTCGCTCAATATTGACAGTAACTTCATTTACAGTTCGATTTTGGGCAAACATATATTTAAAAATATTCAAGCTCCGAATTTCAACGGATTAGACCTGCAAAGTATCCTTGAAAACGGCGGGAACTTTGGAATGGGACTGGGAATTGATTTGGGCTTGCTGATTGACATAAACAAATATATCAAAATAGGGATGAGTGTTACCGATTTAGGATTTATATTTTATACAGGCAGTCAACGCAACGACATGGATTCAAAAGTCACTCTTGATTTTGTAGAAGCAGATAAAATCTTAGATTCTTTTATGAATGTAATAGATAATTTTGATAATACAAAAAAATCCGAAGATTTTGAGTTTTTTATGCCGATGACAGCTATTCATTTAGGATTTGCCGTATCAGCATTAGACCGCAGTGATATTTCGATTTCATTGCCGTTAAGTTTTACCGTAGGAGATTTTTATCCAACACAATTCGGTGGTTTGCCGACTTTTGAACTTGCAACCGGGATAGAAGTTATACCGACATTTTATTGGTTTGCATTTCCGTTAAGATTTTCTGTCGGTTTTTCATCTTCCAGCGGAGTTTATACCGGTTTAGGTCTGGGGCTGCATTTAGGTGCGTGTCAATTGGAATTCGGAGTAAAAGGAATCGAATCTTTATTTATAACACCGACATGGATGGGACGAGATTTTGCATTAGGTTGTTCGGCAAGTTTTATTTTTTAAAAAAATAAGTATTTATATATAAGTAAGATTATTTTTAATTTTCACGGAGCGAAATATGAAAAAAATATTCAGTTTTATTTTAATAACCTCACTGACAATAATTATGTTCTCTTGCAGTACGGACAGATTAAAACCGATTCGTTCTTTGGCAAGGTCACAAAACTTAGAAAAAAAAGAAAATGCCGCTAATTTATATAAAGAAGCAATTTCAACCCTTGTGAATGCGTATTCTTCATCTGCCGGCTTAAACAAAAATATCGGTAAACAGTTATTGGTAAAAGGAGCTTTTGATAAAGCATTATTTCATTTAGAACAATCATGTGAAATCATAAATAATGACTTTGAAACATATCATTACATCGCAATTTGTCATGTAAATCTCTACAAAATTAATCGAAATAAAGAGCATTTACTGAAAGCAAAAGAAAACTATAAATATGCATTAAACATCAGTCCGAACAGACCGGGCGTATTGTACGATTATGCACAATTGCTGGTTTTCGGAACCGAAGAATACCAAGAAGCCGTAAACATTTTGAATCACTATATTTATGATTTAAAAACTCCGGATAAAAACGGTTACTTTTTATTGGGACGTTCATTATTTTTACTGGGAGAATACGGCAAAGCTTATGAAGTTTATTCTTCAATTTATCAATTTGAAAAAGACCTTACAGCCGAAGAAAAAACAAGTCTCGAAGGTTTTATTGCCGAAACATTAAATAAAAAACGCTAGGTAAAAAAATGTACACTATTTATGACATTGCATTATCAATGGAATTTTTAACTTCGTACGATCGCAGAAAATTATTCAATCATTTTGGAAATTCTGAAGCGATATACTCCGAACCGTTATTAAAAATTCAACATATCTTGGGTAAACGTCGCACTCTTCATCCGGATTTTGTAGAGGAAGCAAAAAAAATAAATGATTTTATTAACCGTTCGGGAATTGAAGTATTGAGATTTGACGACATAAATTTTCCGACGCAACTCAGTGACATTGAAGATTGTCCTTTTATGATTTTTTTAAGAGGTAACAAAAATCTGCTCTCGTACAAAAAAGCGGCGATTGTAGGAACCAGAAAACCATCCGATATCGGAGAACAAGTTACCTGTACAATGGTACAAACCTTAAAACCATACAACTATGCAATTATTTCTGGATTGGCAAAAGGAATAGATTCTATCGCACATCAAAGTGCATTGGATTTTGAGATTCCTACAATAGGAATTTTAGGCTGTGGAATCGATATGATTTACCCTAAAGAATCACGAGAACTTGCTGTAAAAATGATTGAAACCGGTAATTTATTACTTTCCGAATATCCTCCGGGCAGTCGGCCGCATAAATGGCATTTCCCGGAAAGAAATCGTTTGATTGCAGCATTATCTTCGATTGTTTTATTGGCAGAAGCTCCGACGGTTCATTCCGGAACAATCATTACGGCACACAAAGCCATAGAATACGGAAAAACTTTGGGAATTTATTTACCGGCGGAAGATAAAAAAGAACTTTTCTGCGGAAATATCACATTTTTAAATGATGAAGCCGGTTTTCCGTTGCGTAACAGAAATGATTTAAAAATGATGTTAGAAAATAATGAATTATGAAACCTATTTAAGTTTCAAATCTTATTTGCCGGACAAGCCGGCGTTAAAGCTAAACTTTGGTTCGAAGTTTTATAAACCTTTGTAGGTTTAGGAACATTTTGCAGGCAAAGCCTGCATTTAAAATTCGTTTTGGGTTCAAAACTTTATAAACCTTTGCAGGTTTGAGGCTTTATTTGCAAGCAAAGCTTGCACAAAGCGTTTTTGTTGTTCAGGGTACAACGAGGTTTTAAGGGGTATTTCTCTTTTTTTGTAATCAAAAAGAGAAATGCCCCTTTGACCCGAAAGAGAAAAAACATACTCCTAACGGTAAGTTCATTCTCTCTTTGTAAGAAGTCTCAATCTTACCTTGTGTAATGAAAATACTTTGGTCCTAAGTTTTTTATCATTCTTGAATTAAAATTATCAATAAAGCTGTCAGATAAGAACGATGTATCAAACCAAAAATTGATAAAACTACTATACTCAGTATTTTGTACTTTTTTTATTAATTCGGAACTTCCCCAATAACAAAATTCTACATTCATTCCTTTTTTTCTGGATTCAGAAGTCCAATTTTCTACACATTCATTCCATTTATCAAATTCAGACTTTATTTTTTTTCCTTTTTGGTTGTTTCCTGTTAAGGTTACCGTCGATGTCCAGTCTAGGATTCTACTTTCTTTAATTCACGGACAACATCACGAATCAAATCGGCAGCCATTTCCAGTTGAGAAATTGCATCTTCGGCACTTTCTACCGGATCGGGTAAATCTTCGTAATCTAGAATACTCTCATCACGTATAAGTCCTAAATCTAGACTATTTCCTTTTTCTGCGATTTGCTCTCTGGTAAAACAGTTCCAGCGTTCATCATTGATAGTTGTGCGGTCATCTGCTTGGTATGCTTTGATAAATTCTGCAAAATGTTCTTCTTTTAACAGGTTTGTCTTGCCGAAACTCTGCATATTTGTACGAAGGTCATAAATCCAAACTTCTTTTGTATTATCTTCATCATTTTTTCCGCGAGTAA
>JBGUUT010000011.1:0-9700 GCA_045133795.1 Spirochaetota bacterium | reverse complement strand
CTCTGTAAATACTTGGAGGTAATCCGTCCGGATTTACTGTTGTTATTCGTTTTCTGTTGTAATAAACCATTACATACCGAAAGACTATTGGCTTTACTTCCGGAACAGACCGTTCGAGCTGTGGTGAGTGTACGCAGTACATGAACGAAATATTTTCCGTAGGAAAATATCAAGCGAAAGCTAGCTAAAACACACTGTTCGAGCTAGCTAAAACACACTGTTCGAGCTAGCTAAAACACACTGTTCGAGCTAGCTAAAACATACTGTTCGAGCTAAATAAACAAAGACTGTCACAGTATCCCCGAAAAAAAGAGATTCCGAAACAAGCCTGCCTGTCGGCGACAGTTTCAGAATAACAAGAACGGAAACTGCGAAAAAAAACAAGCAAGTCTTAAAAGTTTACAAAATAACCTATATTCACATATAAAAACTTTTTTTTAATCTCAATAATCAGCTGTTTATATCTAAAAGAAATGAATTTATTCAAAAGAAGAAAATAAACATAAAATCTATATGAACAAAAAATCAAACAAAACAATAGTCTTTTTATTATTAAAATTACAAACAATGTCAAAATTAAGGTAAATAAATATAATAACGAATAACGTGTAGGTAAATATATAAAATTTTAATATGTATTGACAAATAATAAACATTTAACTAATGTTACTTTATTCACAATAATGACGGTAAAATTGTAAATAAAAAAGTATAAGGAGTTCATTATGAAAAAAATTATCTCTCTATTTTTTGTGCTTATTTTTAGTTTAATAGTTTTGTCGTGTAATTTCACAATTTACAAAGGTGAAAATTATTGCATTCTCAAGCCGGGAACACATAATCTGTGGGGGCTTAACTGTGAAAGAAACGATTACAATTCTGCCGGACCGATGACTTATACTACCGGTTTAGAAATAATTTATGCGACAGAATACAATGCTTTCGGTATTGATAACGGTTATGACATTTACAGAGGTCGCATAGAATTCGAATTTCCTCGTGAAAGCAGTGAAAATACCCTTTCCGGATATCGAGAACAAGAAATAACATATCTAAATACTCCGGCAGAAGAACGAGGACCGATACAAATATATTCAAGCTATTATGACCAATATTTATACTTTGTTTCAACAAACAGAGGTGAAACAAATGATGTCACCGGGGATTACAACATTTTAGGAACATATATGAATAAGTACGATAAAATACAAACTTTTAATTTTGGCGGAAATACAGATGGACATAATGAGCTGTATCTTTGCATTGATGAAAAAAACAATACTTTATATTTCGGCAGTGACAAAGACGGAAACTTCAATATTTACAGTTACAATTATGAAGGCAATGATAATGATGATTGGATTACAATATTGTCATCTGACGACATCAAAACAAAAGCTACACCTATCACTGCAATAAATACACCGGCAAATGAAGAATGTCCGTATGTTTACGGTGATTATTTATTTTTTATATCAGATAGATCGGACGGATTCGGCGGAACAGATATTTATTACAGTAAAAGAGATGATGAAGGCAACTTTAGCGAGCCTATAAATCTGGGAAAAAATGTAAACACAGAGTACAACGAATACAGAGTTTCATGCTATTTCTTTGACAAAAGAACTTTGGGATACACAGAAACTCCATGGCAAACAGACGGCTTCCCAGAATTTGTTATTTTCTCATCAGACAGACCGGGAGGTTTGGGCGGATATGATTTGTATTTGAGTATTTTAAAAGAAATCGAGGTGGTAAAATGAGAAATCTTAGTTTGATAAAAAAAATATTGTTTGTTTCAATTTTTATTTTTGCAACTGCATTTTCTTCATTTGCAAAAACTTTATCAAACGGCAAAAAAGCAGAGGGAATGCAGGCTCCGACGACTCCTCCACGTTCGAAGCATGTGATAGTGATTGATGCAGGACATCAGCGATACCAAAATACAGAGATGGAACCAAACGGGCCGAATTCTTCTGTTATGAAAGCAAAAGTTTCAAGCGGAACGAAGGGAGTTTCTACCGGTATTTCGGAATATGAGTTGAATCTTCAGGTGGCACTGTATTTAAAAGAAGAACTGTTAAACAGAAGCTATGAAGTGGTTATGATTCGAGAGACGAATGATATTAATATTTCTAATGTGGAACGTGCAATCATTGCCAATAAGGCGGCGGCAGATGCTTTTATCCGAATACATGCTGACAGCAGCGAAAATTCTTCCGCAAGTGGTGTTATGACGATTTGCCAGACACCGCAAAATCCTTATAACAGTGAATGGTATTTAGAAAGCCGCAGACTTTCAGAATGTGTATTAGATTATGTGGTAGCAGAAACCGGAGCCACCCGGCGTATGATATGGGAAACGGATACTATGACCGGAATTAACTGGACAACTGTACCGACAACCATTCTGGAAATGGGCTTTATGTCAAATCCGGAGGAAGATAAAAAGATGGCGACCGAAGAATACAGGAAACAAATCGCTGTCGGGATAGCAAATGCAATTGATGCATACTTGAGTATTTCGAAAGAAATCAAGGTGGTAAAATGAGAAACCTTAGTTTGATTAAAAAAATACTGTTTGTTTTTATTTTAATTTGTACAACCGCATTTTCTTCTTTTGCAGAAACTTTTTATTTATCAAACGGAGAAAAAATAGAGGGAACGATAACTGACACCAGTGATGACTATGTTTTAATCACACCTGAACCGATTAAAATCTTGAAAAGTGATGTTTTTAAATCAAGAAAAGAGCGTTTTAAAGCTGAAAGAAATTGGAATCGCCATTTTTTTGAAATTACCGGCGGTTTGGGAGTGTCTTATTGCTATGACTACCGTAGATACGGATTTGGTTTTGTAATAGGCGGTCATGTGACTACTCAATTTACATACAACTACGCAATTACAAAATATTTTGCACTTGGACACGGAGTTCGTTTTAAAGTAGATATTGTAAATGCAAATAAAGGGTATGATGGAGTTTTACATCCGGGACAATCAGAATACAATGCTAATATGGAATATAACTATGATGATATAGAAGACAGAAAATGGAATATAAACGGCGGTTTTACCTTCTCGATTGTAGACCAATTTATGTTCGGAAGTTTGAAAAATAAACAATTAGCAGCGGTGATTGATTTGCTGTACGGAAGAACTGTCGGTGGAGGTTTTGGAATTTACTATCGCGGATTTGTAGGGAAATTTATTTATTCATTTGATATTCCGATAGGTATTACTATGCCGCTTCATTCGTTTTCCTTAAACTTTGGTTATAAAATCGGTGCAGGTAAAAAGAAATAAGGAGTTTCTTATGAAAAGAGCACTATTATTAAATCTTATTCTTACTTTATTTATAAGCTGTTGCGAAGTTGAAATGGAAAGATTTGACTATGCGACCTTTAAACATGAGCGAGACGCATGGGAAGCCACAAAGCCGGAAAGCTTCGAGTATATTTATCACGTACATAGTGCAAATCATAGTTATTTAGTACAGCATTCTGACGGTAAATATAAAATAACTTATGATAATTGGGATTACTCAGATGATACCTACATGACAATCGAAGAGATTTATAAGGACGTTGAAGCGACTTATAAAGAATACAACCATAAAGTTTTAGATGTTTGCGATAATCAAATTATTGATATTGAAATAAAATATGATAAAACTAATCATATTCCGACTTATGTTTATTATGAGTTGTATAACGGTAAAGAAATTTTGGGACATGCTCCTATATCGATAACAGATTTTAAGATAACTGAGTGATTTTATTAAATGCGGTGTTGTAAAAACGACACCGCTTTTTTATTTCTCAATAAGCATGAAGTACTGCCGGTATAAGGGACAGACCTTGATTCTAAAAGAGAATACGAGTCAGGGCGTTTTGGTATAAACAATCCGGACTTGTCATATCTTATAATTTTTCAATTATTTTTTTTGCACATTCACCTATTGATAATAAATCGCTTTCTATTATGAAATCCGCTGCTTTTGTATAAAGCGGGTCGCGGCGTTCTAAGACATTTTTTATTTCATCAAAAAAACTTTGCTTACCTGAAAGTGAAAGCCGTGCATGTGTAGTCTGCAAACGCTCTTGAATTGTTTCCACTCCGGCTTTTATATAAAAGACTTTCCCTAATTTCTTCAGAAGCGAAATATTTTCTTCTCGTTCTACTATACCGCCGCCGCAGTCGATGACATAAGATTGGTCAGAAAGTTCTAAGTTTTTGAGTAAAAGAGTTTCTTGGTCACGAAATGCTTCCCAACCGTTTTCTTTTATAAAAGCTTGTAAATTACCGATTCTGTCAGCCAATTTTTCATCAAGACTGACTTTCGTGATTTCATGTTCTTTTGAAAGAGTTTTAACGATTTCAGAAGCTATTGTGGACTTCCCTACACCTCTGTATCCTATTAAAATAATTACAGCCATTAGTTTTTTCCTTATAATCAGTCTCTAAAGATATCGTCTTTCAATGAAATCAAGCATAAATCGCACAAAGTCAATGCGGTCATTGCTTCCACAACCGGAACGGCTCTCGGTAAAACACAAGGGTCATGACGACCGGCAGTCACGGCTTCTACTGCTTCATTTGAAGATTCTTTTATCGTCTTTTGCGGAATTAAAATCGAAGGAGTCGGTTTAAACGCCGCACGAAAAACAATCGGCATTCCGTTAGAAATTCCGCCTAAAATTCCGCCGGCATGATTTGTTGCAGTTGTCTCATCCGGAAGAAAAGAATCATTATTTTCACTGCCTAATTTATGAGTACATTCAAAACCGTCACCAATCTCAAAACCTTTTACGGCATTAATGGAAAGTATAGCTTTTGCTAATAAAGCGTCCAATTTATCAAATACCGGCTCCCCTATTCCTGCCGGAAGATTTTTGATTATACATTCAATTACCCCGCCGACAGAATCGCCTTTAGATTTTACATCTAAAATTATTTTTTCCATTTCTTGGGCTTTTTCATTATCCGGACAACGTATTGCATTTTTTTCTACGTCTTCTTTTGTTACTTCAAGCGGATTTATATCTGCCGTAATATTTAATACAGATTTAGTATATGCAATAATTTCAATATTAAACATTTGGGATAAGATTTGTTTTGCGATTGCCCCTGCTGCTACAATTGCCGCTGTTGTACGTGCCGAACTTCGTCCGCCGCCGCGATAATCACGAATGCCGTATTTTTTACTGTAACAAAAATCAGCATGTCCGGGTCTGAACAAATCTTTCACTGCAAGATAATCATTACTTCTTACATTGCCGTTTTTTATAAGCATTGTAAGAGGAGTTCCTATAGTCACACCTTCAAATACTCCGGAAATAATATTAACCATATCAGTTTCTTTTCGTGCAGTTGTCAATGCACTTTGTCCGGGACTTCGACGTGCCATTTCTGATTGAATTGTTTCAATATCAATCTTCATTCCGGCCGGACATCCGTCAATTACACAACCGATAGAATCGCCGTGAGATTCTCCCCACGTTGTCACGGTAAATAAATTGCCAAAAGTATTCCCTGCCATTTTGTACTCCAAATATATTTTAGCGGTGTTATATAATAACCATTATCAAAGAACAAGCTATAAAAGCAAAATCTTTTTCAATACAAAACCATTATTTAACTGTTACAATCTGCACTTTTTGCCACATAAAAAGATAATTAGATAACATTAAATTTTCTTTATAAAATAAAAAAAATATGATAATTGTAACTTATAAAACATAAACTGACTTCACTACTTTAAATAGTATTTGAAGAAAGATTTTGGTCTTGCTAACTACTTTTTTAAAAACTTATGAAAGCTGATTTTAGATGGAGGCTTTATGTTAAATTTAATTCCCATAGTTTTAAAGTTTATAGGGGCATTAGCTCTTTTACTCTATGGAATGAATATGCTCAGTAACGGGATTCAAAAAGGTGCAGCAAACAGTTTGCAACGCCTACTCGGTATTGTTTCCGGAAATAGATTTACCGCCGTACTTACCGGACTTTTGGTTACGGCTATAATCCAATCTTCCGGTGCTACTACGGTTATGGTTGTAAGTTTTGTAAATGCTCAAATTATATCTCTGACACAGGCTATAGGAATAATTTTCGGGGCAAATATCGGGACAACCGTAACAGCTTGGATTGTATCACTTTTTGGATTTTCCTTTAAAATTGCTTCTATCGCAATCCCTTTATTTGGAATTGGTTTTTTTATCACTTGCTTAAAACGTGGAAAACTCCAATCTGCAGGCGAAATGCTCATGGGATTTGGATTACTTTTTTATGGATTAAGCCTTTTGAGCGATTCTTTAAAATTAAGCCCGGAATCTGTAGACTTTTTGCAAAGGTTTTCAAACTTGGGACTCGGAGGACTTTTATTAGGAGTTCTAATCGGTGCTGTAATTACAGCTTTAATCCACTCTTCAAGTGCTATGACTGCGATTGTTCTTACAATGGCGGCAAACGGTTCTTTAACTTGGGAATTCTCAGCGGCTGTAGTTCTAGGTAGCAATATCGGTTCTACAATCGATGCAATTTTATCGGCAATCGGTTCATCTACAAATGCAAAAAGAGCCGCATTAGTTCATGTATGTTTTAATGTTGCCGGAACAGTTTTGGCATTAATAGTATTCAAACCATTCCTTGCGTTAATCGATTTAATAGTACCTAAAGCTCCTGTTGATAATATTACAACGCATATTGCAATGCTTCATACCGTTTTCAATATATGTTGTACTTGTATATTCCTACCTTTTGTAAATCAGATTGCCGCTATTGTTTCAAAAATTATCAAACAATCTGAAACTGAAGAGAACTCAAATTATAAATTACCTATGATTTTTTCAAGCGGACACGGTTCTGTAGAACTTTATGTTCTCCAAGCAGAAAAAGAAATAGAAAAAATGGCATGTCGAGTATTGTCTATATTTAATAATATTTATAAATGTCTTGAAGTGTCTAAAAAAGAAGAAGCTTCAGAGTCTTCTCAAGAAGTTCTTGCTCAAGAAAATTATATTTATCAAATGAAAGAAGAAATTACGGATTTTCTTGTAAAATGTTCTCAATTAGACGGAGCAACGGGGATTGTTCAAAATAAAATAACTCAATTGTCACAAATTATTGATTATTTGGGAAATCTAAGTGATGAATCTGTCAGAATAATTCAAAACATTGAAAAATATCTTTCTAAGAAACAAGATAAAAAGCTTACATCAGAAAAAATATTGCCATACATGAAGAAAGTTTGTGAGTTCTATGAATATGTTATTAAATTCTTAGGAACTGGGCTTTCAAAATCACAAAGAGCCGTTGCCTCAAAAATGGAAGATGAAATCGATGAGATGGAAAAAGCACTTAAGAAAAGTGCAAAAAAACGATTGGAAGACGGCGGCGAAGTCAAAAGTTTGCTTAGATATATTGATATTGTCAGACGTATAGAAAATGCAGGTGACAGTATATATGCATTACTTAAACTTTTATAAGTTACTGTTGTAAAAATAAAAAGCACACCTTAAAATATGAAGTGTACCTCCCAAAGTTGGAAACGTTTTTTGGCGGTACACTTTTTTTATTAAAAAAATTACTCTGATAATAGTTGCTCTGTCAATTCTGTAGCAGTGGCTACCATTTGCGGACAAAACTCAGTAAACAAGTTATTCTTTATCGCATATTCCTTGCCCTCTTGAGTTGATAAATCGCATTTAAGTAAATCCTTGCAAATATAAGAACCGTGCTTTTCCTTAAATAATTCAAGAAATTTGTTTCCCAATTGCGTAACCTTTGTTTTACTTTCAACATCATCGCTTTTGCAATGACCGAACTTCATTCCTATTACCATTAACGCACCGGAACATGCACCGCAAACTTGTCCGTTATTACAAAGTCCGCCGCCGAAACAAGAACCGATTTTCAATGCACTTTCTTCGTTTATCCCGATTTCCTCGGCAAATGCAGCAAAGACAGCCTGTGAACAGTGAAACTTTTTTTTAAATAAAGCTAATGCTTTTTCTGTATGATTCATTTTTTCTCCTTATTTAAATATTTGCTAATTTTATGACTTCATTATGACATATAAAACCTTCGGAAGCTCCGTTTGCACCTATTTTATGACCGGCAAAAGTACAAGCTAATTTTAAAGATGTCAGCGAATCATAACCGCCGATATAAAAATGAACAAAACTACTTAACAAACTGTCTCCGGCACCGACGGTATTTATTACCGGTCGCAAATTTACAGCCGGCACATGATTAAAATCGTTGTTTTCAAGAATCAAAGCTCCGTCTTTTCCGCACCCCATAATAATAATCCGATTATGATATTTATTTTGTAATTGCAACATAAAATCTTTTTTATCACAAGGAATTTGTTCATCGCTTAAAAACAGAATATCTGCATTTACAAGAAAGTCTCTATTGTATTCATCATCGATATTATTCAAAACATGGACATCGGTAATTATAATTTTACCTTTTGCACGTGCAGCTTTTAATAGGTTTCTGTTAAAATTAGAGTTACAAATTATAAGTGCATCTGCATTTTCAATATTTATATTTTCAAGATTTAAGCTTTGCTCTTGAAAATCTTTTAAGTCACAATATATTTGTCGTCGTCCCAGTTCATCATAAAGAACAACACTTGCCGGAGTTTCCTTTAAACAATAATCAACTTTTATATCAATTTGTTCTTTTTCAAATACGGAAAGAATATTTTTTGCTTCCATATCGAGATCAGTCGGTAGACACGTTATAAGAGTTACGTTATCCCCCAAAGTTTTAAGAGCTTTCGAAATATTAAAACCGACACCGCCCGGAACTGATTTTACTCCGAAAAAAGAATAATCTATCGGGTAATAATCAATCGGAAACTTTCTGATACGACAACTTGTTTCCACATTAACAAGTCCTGAAATTATTATATTTGACATAATTACTCCTGATTTTAGAAAAAAATGTAAAATTAAATATTAAATCTTTTATAGATTTAATTAAATTAGTAATACAAGTCTTCTAAAAAAAATAATAGCTTATTTTTTTAGAAATGAAAAAAATGTCGATAAAATAAACAAATCTTAGTCATTAAGAGGGAAAAAATGAGAGTAATTATAAGACCGGATTATGATGCATGCTCAGTGTGGGCTGCAAATCACATCGCAGCGAGAATCAATGCCGCTGCCCCTACAGCTAATAAACCTTTTGTTTTGGGCTTACCTACCGGCGGAACTCCGTTAGGAACATATAAGGAACTTATTTCCTTATATCAAAAAGGCAAAGTTTCATTTGAAAATGTTGTTACATTTAATATGGATGAATATGTAGGACTTGATGAAAATCATCCGCAAAGTTATCACCGTTTTATGTGGGATAATTTTTTTAATCATATCAATATAAAAAAAGAGAACGTTCATATCCTCAATGGTATGGCAAAAGACTTAGAAGCTGAATGTGCTTCCTATGAAAAGAAAATTGCAGATTTCGGCGGAATCGACCTTTTTCTCGGCGGTGTTGGAGTTGACGGTCATATAGCTTTTAATGAACCGGGCTCTTCACTTGTATCACGTACAAGAGTTAAAAATCTTACTTATGAAACTGTTCTTGTAAACTCAAGATTTTTTGATAATGATATTTCACAAGTACCGACAACAGCCTTAACTGTAGGTGTCGGCACTATATGCGATGCACGTGAAGTAGTAATTTT
>JBGUUT010000010.1:0-46894 GCA_045133795.1 Spirochaetota bacterium | reverse complement strand
AATAATATCAAAAGTTTATGACCTGTTAGATGTAATCTATTTTAGAAATTTTGAAAAAAGTCCGAGAAAAGCGGTTTTTGACAGAATATATGAAAATGACAAAGTTCTTGATTTATGCTGCGGCACTTCTACAAACGCCATCACCATTGCCAAGAAAAAAGCGAATGCTGAAATTACAGGAATAGATTTGTCAAAAGATATGCTGAAAGTTGCTCAAGATAAAATAAAAAAAGCTCAATTAGAAAATATTAAATTATTTCAAATGGATGCGACATTTCTTAATTTTGAAGACCTTTGCTTTGATAAGATTCTTATTTCTCTTATTTTACATGAACTTGATGAAGAATTAGCTGAAAAAATTATTTTAGAAGCCAAAAGAGTTTTAAAAGATAACGGTGAAATTATTATTACGGAATGGGAACCTAGCCACAACTTATTCAAAAAAATATTATTTGCCCCGATTCATTATTTAGAACCGAAAACGTATCGCAAATTTATAAAAATGGACTTACATTCGTATTTTCAAAAATATGGATTAAATATTTACGAATATATACCTTGTGACTACACGAAAGTTTTGATTGTGAAAAAGAAATAAAAAAACTACACGGGAAAGATTATATCTTGCAGGAGAAGTAATTCACAGACTCAAAAATAACGGTGAAACAGAATTGATATATATTTCTGTTACGACTCCGCCGATACATTTTGGTTACGCTTATACAGATAAAAAATAGAACTCGATAATATTTTTCAAGCAAAATAACAAAACGAAAGTTTTATTTACCTAAAAACGGCGGCATGAAGTTACAGTTTTTCCACATCGAAGATTTATGTTACTTCACAGATATACTTTTAAAAAAGCAGCCACGTGAACATTTTTTTAATGTAGGAAATCCGGAAATCGTAACAATTCGTCAGTGGGTAGAACTTTGTTATAACGCTGCAGGAAAAATTCCACACATTTGAAAATGTTTATGCGATTTTAAGTAAATAAAAGGAAAATTAATATGAAAAAAATACTTGTTACCGGCGGAACTGTTTTTGTAAGTCGATTTATTGCAGAATATTACGCGGCAAAAGACCATGATGTTTTTGTTTTAAACAGAAATACTCGCCCGCAATCAAAAGGCGTGAAATTGATTCAAGCTGACAGACATAATCTCGGAGACACTTTGCGTGACTACAAATTTGATGTTGTAATCGATACAGCCTACAATGCCGACGACGTTGAATCATTATTGAATGCTTTGGGCGAATACAAAAACTACATTTTAATCAGTTCCAGTGCAGTTTATCCCGAACATGAAACACAACCATTCAGAGAAACTACACCCACAGGCGAAAATAAATACTGGGGAAAATACGGAACCGACAAAATCCACGCCGAACAAAGTTTGATAAAACGCAATCCCGACGCATACATAATTCGTCCGCCTTATTTATACGGTCCAATGAACAATGTATACAGAGAAGCATTCGTTTTTGACTGTGCGTTGGCAGAACGAAAGTTTTATTTACCCAAAAACGGCGACATGAAGTTACAGTTTTTCCACATCGAAGATTTGTGTCGCTTCATGGATGTACTTTTAGAAAAACAGCCACGTGAACATTTTTTTAATGTAGGAAATCCGGAAATCGTAACAATTCGCCAGTGGGTTGAACTTTGTTATAACGCTGCAGGAAAAATTCCACACTTTGAAAATGTTTATGCAGACATTGACCAACGAAATTACTTCAGTTTTTACGACTACGAATATTTCCTTGACGTAACAAAACAAAGTGAGCTTATGCCGGATGTAAAAAGTCTGACCGCCGGATTAAAAGAATCGCTGACTTGGTACACAAAAAACACCGACAAAGTAAACAGAAAAAACTACACCGATTATATCGATAACAATTTTGTTTAATAGTTTGGAAACAGAGGAATTAAATAAAAAAACATGAGGGAATGAAAATAAATTCCACTCCCTCATCTGAAGTTTTAAATCTTTTTATGCCTAATCTTTATTCCACTTAGGAATATATAACACCAAAAGCAAAATCACAAACAACACTGCCGTAATTTTATGACCTACGCTTAATGCAACAACATTATGAACCTTCATCAAAATTCCGCCGGAAATAATTGTCAGAAAATACATAATACGCATAATGATTTCAAGTGCCGGTAGTTTCCATGTTGGAAAAGTTTTAATAGAAATCGGAATCATAATCGCTAATCCAATCACAGAAACAATTATATGTGCTGTTATTCCTGTGAAACGTAACAAAAACAATGCAACACAAACTGCAATCATAGAAATTAAGAAAAATCTGTTTTTAGTCATTTAGTCCTCCTACCTAACCTTAACGTTTTTTATGTTGTAATTTACCGCTAGACTGTTGTCAATAAAATTCTTCTAACCGATTAATCTCCGTAATCTTTGGGAAATAAAATAAAAGCTCAAGATTTCGAAATATTTTTGACATCAACTCAAATCTACGAAAATGTACTGCATTTTTACAAAAAAATAGGCTACAAAGATTGCTGCGACTTTGCGAGGAACACATGAATAAAACTTGGTCAGAATTAAACAAAAAAATGCAAAACGAATTCAAAAGAAAAAAAACTTTCTTTGACGGAATCAACTCTTTGCTTTTACTCCGTAATGAATTGTTCAAAATAGTAGAATCGTTTTTTTCACAATTAAACACTGAAGATTTTTCTCTTTTGCCTTTTCCGAAATCCAAAGGTAACGACAACGCCACTATTGCGTGGTCAATTTTTCATCTTTTTAGAATAGAAGATATTGTTTGCAATTCTTTAATCAAAGATGTTCCGCAGATTTTTTTTACCAGAGGTTTTGAAAAACGTATGAATTCTTCGATTATTACAACCGGAAACGAACTTTCAAATCAGCAAATGATAGATTTTTCAAAAGCCCTGAATATTCAAGAACTTTTTTCTTACGCAAAAGAAGTAAAACTTGTTTCCGATAAAATGATTTTAGAGTTAACGAGCAAATCATTAAAAACAAAAATATCCAGCGAGAAAAAATCCGCCCTTGAAAAACTAAATGTTGTAAGTACAGATGAATCTTCTATTTGGCTTATCGATTACTGGTGTGGCAAAGATATTCGCGGTTTACTGCAAATGCCATTTTCTCGCCATTGGATTATGCACATTGAAGCCTGTAAAAGGATTTCAAATGCGACACAAAAAATCACCCTCTGCGGCGACAACTGTACCGAATGTCCACGCTACAACGCCCGCACGACCGAAGAACAGAAAACTGTTGCAGAATTATGGTACAAAGTCGGCTTTCGAGATAAAATCGTTTCCCCTGACGAAATCGTTTGTAACGGCTGTTCTTCGCACAAAAAATGTACATACGGATTAGTCGAATGTACCAAAAATCACGGTGTAAAAAAATGTAATCAATGCGATAACTTTCCCTGCGAAAAAATAAATGCAATGCTGATTCGTTCTAAAGAACATCAAGTAAAATGCAAAGAAGTTTGCACGATTGAAGAATACGAAAAACTACGCAAAGCATTTTTTGAAAAAGAAGAAAATCTAAAGAAATGAGGTTCTATATAATGAATACGCAAAATGAGCTATTAGAAAATTTAGATAAATTACATACTACGGAATTGGGTGTCGTCAGAATAAAACGAAATCTGTCATTAGACACTGAAAATGTTGTCGAATGGTGTAGAAATAAAATTAATTCAGATAACGCCGTTATTACAAGAACCGGAAAAAATTGGTATATCGACATAGATACTTGTATAATAACAGTTAATGCACACAGCTATACTATTATCACGGCTAAAATGAAGAAATGATTTAAATATAGCGTGTAAATTATCATTTCAAAAAACAACAAAAAAGGGAATCAATATGAAGAAAATATATTATTTCAGCGGAACAGGAAACAGCCTATATACGGCAAGTAAAATTGCAGAAGCAATAGGCGGTGCAGAAATAATATCTGTTCGTTGTAAAACCGAAGATGTTTCTGCTGAAAATGCAGATGTAATCGGTTTCGTTTGTCCGGTGTACGAATGGGACATTCCGGGAACATTTAAAGAGTTTATAAAACAACTTACCGTTAATCCAAATGCTTATATTTTTATGGTTACTACATACATTGCCGTACTCGGAAAAAGTTTTGAGACCGTAGAAAAGCTTCTTGAAGAAAAAGGAGCTCGCCTTAATTACGGACGTGCCATCAGATGTGTTGCAAGTCAATGTATTGCATATCCGCCGTTTCCGCCCGAAAAAATTATGATTCCTTATATGGAAAAGCAAATTCAAAAAACCGGCAAAGAAATAAACGAAAAGAAATTGCGAGATTTTCCGAAAATGTCACCTTTAACACGAAGTCGTTTTGACAAGGTGATGGGCCCATATTTACAAGTAGAAAATGAATACGACAAAGGTTTTTATACGGACGACAGATGTAAAGGTTGCGGAATATGTGAAAAAGTTTGTCCGACACGTAACATTTCTATTTCTGATAAACGCCCGCAATGGAATCATCATTGTCACGGTTGTAATGCTTGCGTTGCGTATTGTCCGACTAAAGCAATTCAGTTCAAAACTCCGCAGGCATATAAAGAATTGGGAACTTTCATTTCTAAAATATTGCGACTCCCGGAAAAACGAAAGCGTTATCATCATCCGGCAGTTCTTGCCAAAGATTTGATGATTGACAGAAAGGAAATAAGTTCAAATAAATAATATTTCCGAAAACTTTTGATAAATTATCAGATATCGGCTACAGTTTATCGGGACAAAATTATTAAAGGAATCGATATAAAATATGATAGGAATTTATTTCAGCGGAACAGGGAATTCTCGATACGCAGCGGAATATTTTATTAATCTTGCAACAACCGAGAAATCAAACGTTTTTTCTATAGAAGACGAAAAAGTAATCGAAAAAATAAAAAGCTCTGAATTGCTGATTTTTTCTTATCCGGTTCAATTCAGTTCTGTTCCGAAATTCCTGCAAGATTTTATTATCAAAAATAAAAAACTGTGGAAGGGCAAAAAGATTTTCATCATCGCCACAATGGGGCTGTTCAGCGGCGACGGAGCCGGAATATTAGGACGACTTTTGAAAAAATACGGAGCAAAAATTATCGGCGGTCTACATTTGAAAATGCCGGACAGTATTTGCGATGAAAAACTTTTAAAACGTCATTTTAACGAAAATGTTAAGCTGATAAAAAAAGCAGAATCAAAAATTAAGCACGCCGTAAAATGCTTAAACGCCGGAAAACCGACAAAAGAGGGACTGGGATTTTTATGTCAAATTGCCGGACTTCTCGGACAACGACTTTATTTCGGCTACAACACCAAACATTATTCCGGCAAGCTTTCTATCAATCCCGAAAAATGTATTATTTGCGGTAAATGTGAAAAACTTTGTCCGACTGCAAATATCAAATTTGTTAATAAGATTGCCATACATTATAATCGCTGTACAATGTGTTATCGTTGCCTGAACAATTGTCCGAAACAAGCAATAACACTGTTGGGAAAAAAAGTCGTCGAACAAAGTACCATAGAAAAGTTTCTATCTTTGTAAAGGTAAGTTTCGGCAGTAAATAAAATTAATGGAAACAATGTCGTTCGAAGTTGCCTTTCGCTGTTGCCGGAATTGTAAGTGTGTTGGTTTTGATTTTTATCGGTAAAGAAAATATGTTGATATTCTCTATTTTGATTTCCATTGTAACATTGATTCTACTACGCAAGAGGTTACCGTCATGACATCAATGCCATTATCTCGTGTATTTATCGCCATTTTTATAATAGCCGCAGTCACTTTTTTTACGAGAGTGTTTCCGTTTTTATTTTTCAGTCGTCGCAAACCGCCGAAGATTCTCGACTTTATCCAGCAATACATTCCGCCGATGGTCATGGTAATATTGGTTATTTACAGTATAAAAGACACTTCGTGGACGTCGGCACCGTTTGGATTGCCGGAAATTATCTCATTACTATTTGTGACAATCATACACCTTTGGAAAAACAACCCGCTAATCTCCATATTCGGCGAAACGATTTTGTATATGATTTTCGTGCAAACGGGGATTTTGAAAACTTTATTTTAAAAAGCCATATTCCCACACTTGCGGAAGTAATTTTTCACTGAGATTTTTATACGCTTGTTCAAACGGCGTAAAGCTCACCGGGATACATTCGCCGGATTCGTTCAATGCTTTTAATGCCATTCGAATTTGATACCAGCCGACATCCGAACGGTTTAGTTTGTATTCTTCACGAATTTTATAATTAAAAGAATGTGCAAAATATTCTTGATAAATCTTTCTTCCCTCATCCAGTACCGCCAAAGCTTCCTGTGAGAAAACTTTATCCGCCATGTATTCTGTCATAAAGTCACTTTCAAAACGTTCCGATGCATTTACTTCTGTTTCAGTAAACGGAATAAAATGATTTGTAATACTGTATTCGTGATTATCATAAATCAAACCATCGGCAGAAGCTGTCAGATTACTCCCGTTAAACAACATCCACACAAGACAATCATTTCTAAACTCTTGCGAAAGTTCCGCAGTCGGTTGTAAAAACTGGTCTCTGTCATTACGCCAAGAATGAGACACCAGACGCCGAACCGTAAAAACTACCGCTACTTGCCACAAATTTTCTGGAGTTACAAAACACGTTCCTTTGTGTCCGATTTTGCAAGTTGATGAAAACAATGCAGTTGCCATACCGGCATTTTGTAAATCGTTACAATCGCACAAGAATGAACCGATTGCATTATCTGACCATTTAGCTACACCTGAAACTGTCAAGGCATTTTTTAACGCAACAACGTCTTCGCCGTTTGCTTTTGGTCGTTTAATCCATTTAGTTAAGTAAGTTTCAGCAGGCAAATTATAAAACTTCTTTTCTCCGATTGGATTCGCATTTTTATCCAGTACTTCACATGAAATTTCAGTAATAGGTGTTTTCTGTGCATTTTCAAAATTATTTGTTTGCCATATCAAAAAGCCTATCGGAAAATCTCCTTTCAAGCCGTCAAATGCTTTTGAATGAACTACAAAACCGTCAAGATATTTTGCATTCCATTGCTTGCGGAAATCTTCAAAATTCGGAGCATTAATATATTTTAACGTACTAAACATCGCCAATGTAACATTAGGAAGTTCTTTTGAAATACGTGCAATAAATTGAGTAAAAAGTTCATTGGTCGCCTTTCCGTAATCGTTCATTAAAAAGTCGGCACATTTAGACTTAGACACATTTTTCTTTCCGTCTTGTCCTTTTGCATTCCCACTTCCGGCTTCCGCATACGGTGGATTAATCAAAACCAGAATCTTTTTATTTCCTTTTTTTGCTTCATTGATTGCTTTTCGTAAACTTTGAGGCACTTTATCAGAAAGTGAATAATCAATTTGTCCGTCATCTGTGATGTCATCATTTAAATAATCGTATTGAAATCGCCGAGCAGCCACACAAGTTTTAGCTGCTTTCATTACATCTACATCAGCTTGGTCGAGTGTACTCATGTAAATATTTCGATGATTGGAATGTTTTGCTTCAAGATTCCCTACTCCGCAACACATATCCCACACAATATAATTTCTTTGCCAATCGCTTCCTAATGTCCTGTTTAAAAGTTCATAAGCTTTGTCTACAACATGCAAAGGCGTATAGTACGCACCTTTAAAACTTCTTTCCTCTATCGGAATTAAACTATCACGTCGTTCTAATAAATAGTTTCTATATTCTACCTTTGGCGGTCTGTCATAAATTGCCCAAAATTTTCTGTATCCTTCCGCACTGGCAAGCTCGTAAAGTTTTCCTCCGAGCAAAAACGCCGGCTTTGTCCCTTTGTGCAAAAGTTCGGCAGAAAGATTTTCATGTGTACTCAATGTTCCGTCACTCATAATATCAGCATAAAAAAGCAATGCATAGTCTTCATCTTTTACGCCTTTTATCTCTCTGCCAATCAACATTATCCATTTATCAAAAACGGTTTTGAGATTGTTGGGAGTAATTTGAGTTCGAATAATCTCGCCTTTTTCTATCGCAGTATGTACCGCTTCTATAAATTCTTTTTCGTTATGTTGAATATTATAACTGACAAAATGAGTTCCTATATACTGTGAGACTTTTTCTTGTGCGTCCGCAGTTACATCACTGGCAGACTTCCCCCATTTTATCTTGATTGATTTGTCACGCAACAACGGAAGCACAACGTCTGTTTTCATTAATGCACCTTTGACACAATCAATAACACACAAAAACGGAGGAATATACTCTCCGTCTTCAAGTGCGTAATTTACATAAAATGCCAATTGCGTAAACATTTCATAGGTGGAATGCTTATAACCTTGCTTTGCTTCAAACCAAATTTCTTTTGTTTGAATATCTACAATGTTTTTATTGTAAGTTTTTAATTTCAAAGTTTTTATATATGCGTCTTTTACATCCTCTTCCGATGTCGCCTGCTGTAATTGTTCAAATAATGTCATTTTCTTTCCACAATCAATAAAAAAGTAATCTTTTAGACGTTTTATATATAGCTTAAAGACGTAAAATTCACAATTAGAATTTTTAAACGTCTTATAGATTGTTTCATAACAGGCAATGAATTTTTAAATTATAAAAATGACAACACGAGAAATTTTTAGGGCGAATTTAAAATATTACAGAAAACAAAATCACTTAACTCAAGAAAAGCTCGCAGAATTGATTGATTGCAATCCTAAATACATTACCGAGATAGAGTCACGAGCTAAATTTCCGTCCCCGGAAACAATAGATGCTCTTGCTAAAGCGTTAAACATTACTCCGGAACAACTTTTCAGAAGTGAAGGCTGTCCAACAAATACTGTCGCATTTGATAAGCAAGATTTCATCGAAAAAATCATCTGCGGATTATCTATAAAAATAGAAAAAGAATTGAATAATTATTTGGATAAACATTTGGATAAATAAAAAACGGCGAAGATTTTTTCATTGTTTATGGTTGAATATTATTTTGTATAGTGATATATCAATATTTATTGATATAGTAATATGGAAATAACAAAACTTTTAAAAGCATTAGGCGATGAAACTCGCTTCAGAATAATTCAAATACTTCGCAGCGGAACTTATACGGTGAATGAGATTTTGTTTATAATCGGCAGTCGCCAATCAAACATTTCTCATCATTTAAAAATTTTGTCTGACAATTGTTTAGTCGAAAGTAAAAAAGAAGGAATGTGGATTTATTATCGTCTTTCCGCTTTTTACCGAGAACATTTCGCAAAAATTATCGAGAATTTTGATAAAAGCTGGCTTCCGGAAGAAATCGAAAATGATAATGTGAAAATTGATATGATTCTGAAAAAACGTCAGGAGCAAGCTGAAAAATATTTTGCGTCCATCAACGAGAACGAACACAAGCAATTAATGCAATTTCTCGATAATATTTTCAGTTCTGCAGAAATCGCAAATGTAATAAAAGAGCATTATCATACAATTTTAGATATCGGTTGCGGAAACGGTCGAAATCTTCCCGTGCTTGCTCCGTTTTGTGATAAAGTCATCGGAGTAGACCGCTCGGCAAAAATGTTGCAAATGGCTGAGCATCTTGCAAAAAAAGCTTCGCTGAATTACGAACTTTTCAACAGTGATGTAACATCATTACCGTTTGCAAATGATACAATCGATGCAATCTTTATAAATATGGTTCTTCATCATGTTCCGGTTCCGCAACAGGCAATCAATGAAGCCGCCAGAGTTTTGAGAAAAAACGGAAAGATTTTCTTGATTGATATGGAAGAACATGATGACGAAAATTTTCGAGACACACAAGGTGATTTGTGGTTGGGATTCTCGCAAGAGGATTTAATAAATTGGCTCAATGTTGCCGGCTTGCAAGTCGAAATGCAAACTTCAAAGCCGTACATGCAACATGGAATATTAATTATTAAGGCTATAAAACCGGAATAATTCTTTTATAATACAGAAATATTTCGGGATAAAATATATAAGGAGTTTTATATGGCAGATTACAAAGTCGCTGATATTTCCCTTGCCGACTGGGGAAGAAAAGAAATCGAAATGGCAGAAAAAGAAATGCCGGGTCTTATGGCTATCCGTGAAAAATATGCAGCTAAACAACCTTTGAAAGGTGTTAGAGTTTCCGGTTCATTGCATATGACAATCCAGACAGCTGTTTTAATCGAAACATTACACGCTTTAGGTGCAAATGTTCGTTGGGCAAGTTGTAACATTTTCTCTACTCAAAACCACGCTGCTGCTGCAATTGCTGCTGCCGGTATTCCAGTTTTTGCTTGGAAAGGTGAAACTTTGGAAGAATACTGGGATTGTACATTAAAAGCTTTGACATTCCCGGGCGGATTAGGTCCACAGTTAATCGTTGATGACGGTGGTGACGCTACATTGTTAATCCACATGGGATACGAAGCTGAAAACGATCCTGAAACTATCAACAGAAAAGGTGCTAACCAAGAAGAACAAATTATTCTTGATTTGTTAAACAGAGAATTGAAAAATGACAACCAAAAATGGCACAAAGTTGTAGCTGATTGGAAAGGTGTAAGTGAAGAAACTACTACAGGTGTTCACAGATTGTACCAAAGAGCAGCTGCCGGAAAACTTTTAGTTCCTGCTATCAACGTAAATGACTCTGTTACTAAATCTAAATTTGACAATCTTTACGGATGTCGTGAATCTCTTTGTGACGGTATCAAACGTGCAACTGACGTTATGCTTGCCGGAAAAGTTGCTGTAGTTTGTGGATACGGTGACGTTGGTAAAGGTTGTGCTCAGTCATTGAAAGGTTTCGGTTGTCGTGTAATCGTTACTGAAATTGACCCAATTTGTGCATTACAAGCTGCAATGGAAGGTTATGACGTTAAAACTGTAGAAGATACTTTAGGTCTCGGTGACTTGTATGTAACTACTACAGGAAACTGTGACGTTATTACAAGCGAACACATGGCTAAAATGAAAGATCAAGCTATTGTATGTAACATCGGACACTTTGACAACGAAATCCAGGTAGAACAGTTGAACGCTTTCCCTGGAATCCAAAAAATCAACATCAAGGAAGGCGGCGAAGGTGGTACTGTAGATAAATACTTGTACCCTGACGGACATTGTATTTACTTATTGGCTGAAGGTCGTTTGGTAAATCTTGGTTGTGCTACAGGACACCCTTCTTTTGTTATGTCTAACAGTTTCTCTAACCAGACTTTGGCTCAGATTGAATTGTGGGAAAAACAAAACGAATTGGAAGCAGGAAAAGTTTATATGCTTCCTAAACACTTGGACGAAGAAGTTGCTCGTTTACACCTTGAAAAAATCGGTGCTAAACTTACAACTCTTTCTCAAAAACAAGCTGACTATATCGGCGTAAAAGTTGAAGGTCCTTACAAATCTGAACACTACAGATACTAAAAATTTAAAGGCTGTCTTTGTGACAGCCTTTTTTGTTTACATGTAGAAGTTGGTAAATGCAAAATCTTACTTATCCCAAGGAAATCCATTTTTCCCTTTAAAACTTGTCGCAATCTTATGTGCCAAGCTTTCATCGCCATTTTTAATTGCTTTGTCATAAAGCGTACTCAATAAATGATAGATTCCGCGTTCTCCCGCATATTTATCACCGTCTTGAGTTCTACAACCAAACAGATTTAACAGCTTCGCAAGTGTTTTGCCGGACATTTGCCAATTTACTTTAGAAAGTATCTTTGCAACTGTATTAACAACATTTTCAGATTTCATAATATTCTCCTTAGCAAGAATAGATTACTTTCTTTTCTTTGTATCAATTTGCCCATTCGATGAGTTATCACCTTTAAGAAGCTTAATAACACATGTAGCAATGGTAGCTAATGTTCCTATTATTCCGGCTACTTTTCCTGCCTTATCATATACTTCGTCTTTTCCCATATCTAAAACTCCTTACGCTATTAAAATAAAAAGAGTGTAAAAAAAAAAAAAAACTGTCAATTATTTTGTTAGTATTTAGACATAACACGCCCTGGGAGTTTGTTTGTCGCTTTTCCTCATTTAGTGACGGATATACTCTCGGAGCTATTTACACATGGTAAGATTTGGCTTTCTATCGGCAACCCCCAAGAAACTGCATTGTAAATATTCTATCCGGGATGCAAAAAAAGGAGGCAAAACAGCCTCCTTCATGCGTCTTTAGATTTTATTATTTCCCGATTCTTTTTTTAACAAAAGCGCCGGATGTTACTTGTGTTCTCAACTGTGCCAAGATTTCATCCATATTAGAGTTTCCTTCAACCAAAACCTTGAAAACACCGTCTTTATCTTCAAACACTACAGACTGAAAACCTTTTTGTCTGAGTTCTACGCAAATATTAAATGCATTTTCTTTTTTAGCAAAAGAACCAATCTGGATATAATAAAGATTCTTTTGCATTGCATTTATCATAATCACTTGATTTGCTGTTGAAGTCGCAGGTTTTGCCGCAGCAGTTTCTGTAACTTCTTTTTTTGCCGGTTCTTCCACTACTACTACATCTTCCTTTACAACCGGAGAATTCTCTCTGATACTTGGATTTTTCACTACGCTTTCTACTTCTTTTTCTGTAGGCAATGCTTGCTGTGAAACCTTTTCGTCTTGTGTCATCCTAGTCAATTTTGCCAACATATCATGTTTTTGTGTTGCAGTAGCATCATTGACATAAATCTCACACGGTCCGGATGCTTTTTTGAACTTGTTATATCCGGAAACATCTTTTTGGTTATCAAAAAACTCTACAGTTACATAATCGATACTTACATCAGTAATAATGAAAGTAATGTTATTACTAATCCAGTTGTAGTCCTCTACAATATTTTCCGGCAACATTCTTGTCAATTTATAAGTTCCGTCTTCTGCTTTTGCCTTAAAGCAATCAAGTCAGCAAATTATTTCCCGGTAAGTTTTTCCAACAATTTGCAATTATTGCTAAGCACGTTTTGAATATCCGCCTCGCCCATTCCGCAACCGGCAAGCACGGCTTTGGCATATTCCGGGCTCAAAAAATCGCTGTCAGAATGAGAATCTGAATCCAACACCATTTCAGCTCCGACTTTTTTTGCGACTTTATAAACATGGCCGTTTGTAAGGCTATGTCCTTTTTTCGATGTTATTTCCAAATAAACGCCGTTTTGTGCCGCAAGCCGTGCTTCTTCTTCCGTTATCAAACCCGGATGTGCAAGTATCGTAACTCCGGCTTCTATCGCGGCTCTGTTTGTTCCCGGCTCAACCGGCTCTGCAATAGTTTCACCGTGTACAATAATCAACTTTATTCCGAAATCTCGAGCTTTTTTTGTCAAATCGCCAATCAACGCCGCCGGCACATGTGTAAATTCCACGCCCGGAATCGCAATAATATTCCAGCCGCTTTTTTCTATCATATCAGTCATCTTTTTTACTGATTCAAAAACATGTTCATAATTTGAATAGTCCACATGGTCAGTAAGTCCGATTGCATAATACCCGGCAACTTCGGCTCTGCGAATATGTTCTGCCGGCGAAAGTTCTCCGTCCGAAAAAAAAGTATGTGTGTGAAAATCTATCAGTTTCATAATCTGCTCCGCTATTTTTTGTACGCAATGTACAATCTTTTCATAAAAAAGAAAACCGCCAATCAAAAAATTGATACGCTTTTATATCGTTTGTGCTTTTGCTAATTGATAAAACAGCCCCTCAGCTTTCATTAATTCCTCATAAGTTCCGCATTCTTCGATACTGCCTTTGGAAAACACAAAAATTTTGTCAGCATTTTTAATTGTTGTAAACCGGTGAGCTATCACAATTCTTGTAGCATTAAGTCTCTCAATATTTTGTGAAACCAACGCCTGAGTTTTATTATCCAATGCACTCGTTGCCTCGTCAAAAAATAAAATCTTCGGTTTACGTGCAATAGCTCTTGCAATCAAAAGGCGTTGGCGTTGTCCGCCGGAAAGATTTCCTCCGTTATCGCTGATTTGCGTATACATTCCCATCGGCATTTCCCTTATATCTTCCGCAATCCCCGCAGCTTCTGCAGCATTCCACGCTTCTTCCATTGATAAATCTGCAACTGCTGCTGCAATGTTTCCGTAAATATCCGCCGACAAAATTTTCCCCTGTTGCAAAACAACGCCGAATTGTTTACGAACGGCCTTACAGTCCAAAGTAATCAAATCTTGACCGTCAAATTTTATATTACCGCTTTCGGGCGTTTCAAATCCGAGCAACAATCTCATCAACGTCGACTTCCCGCAACCGGAAGTTCCTACAAATGCGACAAACTCGCCCGGTTTAATACTCAATGAAATATCTTTTAAAACTGCGGAATCTTTTTGTGAATATCTGAAAGTTACATGTTGCACATCTATAGCTCCGGACAAAACACCCGGTGAAGATTTCCCTCCGGAAGTTTCCGGTTCCTCCACAAAAATCGGCTCTACTCGTTTGTATTGTGTCATCTCCAAAAGACATTTCATTACAGCTTCAAAAAAAATCCATGTCGCCGCAAAATAGGCAGATAATGCCGTCATAAAAGCCGCAAATTTTCCGACAGAAAACGAACTCACATTTTGTATTACAACAAAATAAATCATTGCAATGACTACACATTGCATTAATAAATAACTGCGTTGCATTTTAGATTGTAATAAATAAGAATCTCGCTCTTTTCCCGCTAACGGAGCAAAGATTGTCGTCCATTGGAAAAATGCCGTATTTTCCGCCGCTGCCACTTGAATTTTTGAAATCCCTTTTATTAGTTGAAGAAGATACCCGGATAATTTTCCGTTAATTTCACCGATATCTTTATGTAACAACATTAACAACTTATCTTGCGGAATCATAAGAATTCCCCAAATCATCACTATTGATAAAGACAACAACGCAATTTTTGCATTATAAAAAATCATCAAAACTAAATTTATAATCATTATCAAACTGCAAAAAATTATCTCAATAAAATTTTCCTGTATCGTCTTATAAATTTTTCCCACACAATTAATTCTGTTTGCCAAATCCCCTACCGTAAACCTTCGAAAAAATCGAGACTTACAATATAAAACTCTATACCAAACAGAAGTTAAAAGAGAACTGTAGGTTTTCGTTTCCATACGAACACGAATAAACATTTGCATAAATTGAAATAAAAACTGTGCCGGTAAAAATGCCAATAAAAAAACTCCGGTCGTAAATAAAGATGTTTGATGTGACTGCGGAATTATTTCATCTAAAATAACCTTCATAATAATCGGAAAAAATAATGAAATCGTCGAAATCACAACCGTCGCAATTATCAACGAAAATAAATCGTGCTTTCTTACTTGTTTTACTACAAGTCGTAACAAATCTTTAAGTCCAATCTTTCTGTCCGGAAGACGACTGTAAAAACAAAACGCTTTAAGTGAGAGTTTTTCGGCACTTTCTTTGTCTAATTTTTTCCATGTCATAGTTTGCGGCTCAAACATTTTATAACCGTTTCCGCTTGGGAATAGTGCTACCGGAAAATTATCATCTTCCCCAAAAGTTACAAGCACCCCGCAATCTTTTGTATACCAATCTTTTTGCAAAAATACATCGTTGTATACAAACTTCGAATTCTTTATCAGACTTACGAAGTCTTTGTCCCAATTATTCGGAAACGAAACTTTTATATCAAAATATTGTCCTAATACTTGAACTACCGCACCGATACACTCATGTTTTTTTGAATTAATTTTTTCCTGCTTCAATAACTTCTTTGTATCACTGAGATTTAAAATCTCTTGCATTGTTCGATTCATCATTTCTTCACGATTAATCGCCTTTCTGTTTGACTCTGCCATTTTCAGTCCTCGTCACCTTGTAATGCCTGCAATAATTCTTTATAGCTTTCGCATTCTTTCAATAATTCTTCATGACTTGCAAAACCTTCGACTTTGCCATGTTTCATCACCATAATTTTTTCACAATTTTTAATGGTTGAAAGTCTGTGTGCCACAATTATACAAGCACATCCTCGTCGCCTGATATTCTCACAAATACGGCGTTCCGTTTCCGTATCCAATGCACTCGTCGCCTCATCCATTATCAAAATCTTTGGATTTCCGACTAACGCTCTGGCAATTTCCAGACGCTGAATTTCACCGCCGCTGAAATTAGAACCTCCTTCTGCCACTAAACAATCATAACCGCCCGGTCGATTCAAAATTATATCGTGAATACATGCATCTTTCGCTGCTTGTATTACGTCATTCATCGAAATTGTCGTATCCCACAATGTTATATTGTCCAAAATACTTGCTTCAAACAAACAAATATCTTGGTCTACCGAAGCAATGTACATTGATAATTCATCCGCAGAATAATCTCGGCGATTTTTTCCATATATGCCGATATTTCCGCTCCATTGTGTCAAAGTTCCGGTTAAAAGTTTTGCAATCGTTGATTTTCCCGAACCACTGCCGCCGACAAATGCAATACTGCTGCCATCTCGCAATTGAAACGAGATTTTTTCTATAAGCGGAACCTCCAACAAGTTATATCCGAAACTGACATTTTTAAATTCCACTGCAATCTCATTATTATTTTCCGGTAAATCACACTCCGCACTATCAATCAAATTATTTTCCGAATAAGACAAGACATCCGACAATCGCAATAAATCGGCTTTTAATTCTTGCAAAGCTATTGAAGACTCTGACAAATGCTCTACCGGTGATAAAAATTCTGATGACAAAAGAAAAAACGCCATAAGAATTCCGGGAGTAATACTACCTTTCATTACAAGAAATCCGCCGTAAATCAGCAATATTACAGAACCTAAAAAAGACAGAAAATTCGGAACAAAAAGAAGCGTGTAGCGAAATATGTCAAGTTTTTGGCGTACATTCTGAGATTTTGAAAAAAAACCGAGCCAACGTCTGAAAAAATCATCTTCCATGCCGCAAGCTTTCAGCGTTTCTATCGCCTGCAAACCATTCATTTCCACACCGACAAGTTTTCCTCCGTCTAAAAGGCTTTTCTGATTTTCTATCGCAACTTTGCTTATACAAAAACGCAAAATTACAATATTACATAATGCAAGTAACACACAAACTAATGCCAAATTTACATTATAAAATATCATCAATATCAAACTAAACGCCATCATAAAAATCGGAGTCACTATTTCTGCAAGCAATTTAGAAATTATTTGTGCTGCTTTACGACAAATTACAGCTTTATCCACAATTTCCCCCGGATAACGCTGTGAAAAAAAGCGTTGTGATAAATGAAGAAGCTTCCAGATTGTATTTGCTCCAAGCTTTACTTCTAACTTTATTTGTAATTGTGCAATCGTATTTGCCTGTACGCTTTGCAAAATATTACGCAATACTGCGACCGCAAAAACTCCGATTGCCAATAAAATCCCCATTCTTTGATTATCTGTCGTAATTACAGTATCCAAGAAAATTCGAAACATCAATGCTAATAATATTCCGGGAAAAGTCAGAGCCAACCCGGCAAACAGCAGCAAAAATATTGCATTTCGATTTAATAACGGTTTGAGTAATTGAAACAGCCGAACCGGTTTTCCTATAGGTTTAAAATCCGGCATTTTCTCAAAAGTTACGATAATCCCGGTAAATGCCTCATCAAATTCTTGCTCGCTGACTTTTCGACGACCGCATGCCGGGTCATTTAAATAAAAATATTTTCCTCTGTGCCCTTCCAACACTAAAAAATGATTAAAATTCCAGTGAATTATTGCCGGGAAAGACAATTGTGCCAAATCTTTCGGTTCACATTTAAAACCTTTTGCCTGTAATCCGAATTTTTTAGCAGCTTTTATAATATTAGCAGCCTTTGCCCCGTCTCTGGAAACTCCGCATTCCAATCGTAAACGTTCCAACGGTAAAAAGACACCGTAATATTCTAAAATCATGGATAATGAAGCCGCCCCACATTCAACGGCTTCCATTTGCAATACTGTGGGTACTTTACGAATTTTGTTTGTTTTTATCATAGTTAAATTACGGAAATAAAAGTTCTATAGGTCTAAAAATTCCGGTAAGTATCATTCCGTTGCATTCCGTACCGCCGGATAACTCATACGGTTGTTTTTTACGTGAAGTCCAAACATAATCGGCTTCATTTGCAATATCACGCAAAAATTCTACCTCTACTTTCATCATTGCAGAATCTCCGCAAATTTTATTTGCCAAATCTTCATTTCCCAATATCTTAGCAACACTTCGTTGTGATACCGGATAAAATGAAGTATTCCTTACCCACCCTTGTAAATAACCGTATTCTTTTGCATTTATAAAAGATAAGTTTAAATTTACCTGCATTCTGTTTTTTATCTTTTTCCCCTGTGACATGGGAACAAATAAAACCGCAGTTAAATTTTCATCTTCACTTTCTACGCTGGCAATTATTTCTTCGGCAGAAATATAATCTCCGGGAAATGCAAGAATTTCCATTACACGCCCGGAGAACATTGATTTTACCTCTCTGGTCGTTCCGTCCGTCTCATTACGCAAAATTGCAACAACATCATCTTTTTTTATACCGGCAAATTCCCATATATACAATTTCTCTATTATACCGTTGCCCCCGCTGTAAATAGAAGACAAGCCATCGCCTTGCAATAACATTCCGTTACCTTCGATATAATCCGGCATTTCCCCGAAAAATCCCCACAAAACACTTGCCGCAATCATCAGAAAAACTCCCGAGATTATCAACCACGATTTTGCATTACCTACAACAAGCAAACAATCTATTTGCTCCGGAGAAGACAACCTCTCCAATGAAGCTTTTCTGAAAATTGACTTAGACATTTTATTGGCCTCGACTGTATCTTTTACACATAGACAACGGATAAGAACTTTCCATTTTCAAACCTCTTGATGAATCTTCCTGTAGAATTATCTCTTCATAAATAAGCGTTCCGGAATTATCTTTATAATGAAAATATTTCTTTTCGTTCTTTATAATTTCTGTTCCGGTTGAAATATCTACCCAATCTTCACCGGTTAAATAATAATTTGAATTGCTGTCCGGCTCCAAGCCATATTCATATCTGTAATAATATCTTGTTTCGCCTTCTGCAGAAATCCAGCTTTTGCGTTTAACTTTATATTCATTACCGTATTTTTGAAAAGTTTTTCTGACAATGTCGTTTACCGAAATTATTTGCTCTGTCGACAAATTTAATTCAAATGAATCTTGCTGAAGGTGATTGTCGGTACAAAAATTTTCATTCCACAAAAACTCATACTGAAATTTTCGTGACGATCCAGCCTCATTGACTTCATGTAATTCACGAATCCATTGGTGCATTTTTTCATCAGAACCGGGAATAACAACCTGATTATATTCACACTCAACCTTTTGCATTACTTTTAATTCACCTATCGGTTCGCAACTGTCTTCATTCCAAATAAGTAGGTCCGTAATATAATCTGTTTCTTCCGTGTAATCATAAGTTCCCGGAGCAAAAACTGCCGTTCTGTAATAGAAAATTTTATTTCCCTCTTGCGGTGAATACATACAATATTTTGTATACCATTCAAATCCGTCATCTAAATATTCAATATATTCTGCTACAGCCGGTTTTTCTTCACCTTCGTCATACGCCTTCATCTGCATTGTTTTATTTGCTTTATCATAAGTATAAACGACTTTCCCTTTTTTAATCGTTCCTGCTTCATCGCTGTAAAGAGTCGCTGTTACCACTCCGTTTTTTTCTTCCTTATTAAAAGCAGAATTATCAAACTTTGCATAATATTCCAATTTACCGTTTTCGCCGTATTTTTTAGTTTCAGTCTTGTCTCCAACCTCATTACCGTTTTTCATCACACGACGACTGATTTGAGTTAATACTTGATTCTCTTTCCCCGGTAAATTCTCCATAACTTCGCTGTTCGAAGTATTATCTGAAGAGGTCGGACTTTTTTCCGGTTCACAAGAACATATTGAAATACATAAAATTGTTGTCGCTATAATTGAATAAAATAGTCTTTGCATATTTTCTCCCTTTTATTAGTTACCGTAAGTTCCGCTTTTGTAATAAAGTGGATAGTCATTAGACCAAATTGTCATAGAAATTTTGTCATCAATCATTCCTACACCTACACTTGCACAAATTCCGATTTCCATATTTCCGGAAAGAAGAAACTTTTCTTCATTATTTGCAGAATTCTTAAAGTCTCTATAAATATATGAACTCATTTCGGCACGACCGGATAAATAAGGACCTGCACCGCCATTTATCGAAGCCACAGAAATTCCGAGTAAAACAAAGTTTATTTTTGGTCCGAATTTAGCCTCCAATCGCCCATAAATTTCTATATTTGAGCTAAAACCGGCACTGCTTAACGGGTCTTTTCCCCAAGTTTTGAAATCATGCGGTACACATAAAATGCCCTCTCCGTCCAAACGACATTGTCCGCCGACATCCATTACTATTCTTGAATATGCTTGAACTTCGCTTGTTATCTTTCCGGAAATTCCCGGCCAAAAATAAACTTCTGCAGTTACTCCGGATACACTTGCCGGGTCTACGGCTGCACCGGAAAACAACAAAATATCCCAAGTTTTTTCAGTTTCTATACCAACACCCAAACCTGCACCTACTTCCAAGTCACACTCATATCCCAGCTTAGCCGTTCCTTTTTTATAATCAATTGTCCATTTCCAAGGTTTCCAAGTTCCGTGAGTATTTAATTTTGTATGAGGAAGTTCAAAAGCCGTAGTAATTTTTGATTTGTTTTTTCTGAATCGTCCGTCAATGCTTGCTGTTACTTTGGTGTTTTTTGTTACAGATAAAGAAACTTTCTTATTAATACTTATTACGTTGCTTCCTGAAAGTTTCTTGTCCAAAATGCTTAAATCTCCGCTGCGTGAGGACTCTTCTCCGTAATAATCAAGTTCCATTTCTTGTTCCGGAATTCTTACAAACTGAAATACTTCCAACAATTCCGGTTGCGTTGTCTCTATAATTATTTCTCCGTCAACCTCGGCAACACTTTTTACCTTCAATGCCGTTCCGTCAACATCAACAAAAACATCACCGACATCCAAATCTTGTATCGAAATTTCTACGGCTTCACCGCTGCGAACATTTTCTTGAATCCCACATTCTGAGAAATCTATAACTTTATTTTGATAATCAAAAATAGAATCATTAAATGCTACTCCGGCAAAAAGTCCCGTAGGTAATAATAAAATCAAAATCATTTGCCATATTTTCATAATTATTCATCCACTCCTTTGGTATAAATATTTCCTCTATCATCACGCATTTCAACTCCCAATAACTTTCCGTCATCGTTATAATGATATTTCAAAGTGTAAGTTTCATTACCGCCTCTGGCTTTTGACACAGTTTTTGTTTTAGTTAAGATTTTTCCGTCAGAACGCTGAGATTCTGTTTGATAATGCATGTATGAAGTTCCGTATGCAGAATTATCGATTTTTATCTGCTGCAAATTGTTTGTATTGTTATACGTATACGTTCGGGATTCACTGATTCCGGTTCTGCTATTTACAGTATTTACCGTTTGAATTTTTGAATTGACATCAAGCTGATACACAGACACGCCGTCAGTTTTTTTTATTGTTACTTTTGTCGACTTTTCGACTGCTTTATCATTTACCGCTTCATTACAGCCACAAAGCATAAATAAAGTAATTGTAATAAATACTCCAATTATACTTCCGATTTTTTGCTTTTTCTCTCGCATTTGTTTTACTCCTAAAATTAAATATATTTGCCGATGACTAATCACCGACAAACATAAAATTACATAATGATTTTCTCCCCCTACAATTAATCATGATGACGATGATTCGGACCGGCTCCGCCTGAAACATTTTCCAAATCTTGTACATCAAGCTCTTTTATTTTTGTATTTTCTTGCTGTTCTTTACTCATTTGCAATTACCTCCTATGCTTTTATCCGAGTAGCAATATGGATATAATAAGAGTACATTTACTGAAACAAATCTTTTACGTTTTATACCGCAACAAATTAATTACAAATTAGAGCAAACAGGTTAAAAAAAATCACAACGATTATTTTCTGCAACATCTGCTGAAAAAATATAGTAAAGTGATTTCACTCAAAAGTTTAGGAAAGTATTATGGATAGAAAAAAATATATTGAAAAACGTTCATTCTTTATCGCCGTTACATTTTTATTTCTCATTGTCATGTTTTTTATGTACATAAATATTTCTAATTTCGTTTTCCATAAAGCCGGAACCGAATTATCTATGAAAACTGCCAAAAATATGAAAAATATTCTCGAATACTCATTAGAAAACGAACAAATTGATTTACAGCTTATAAAAACGCTCATAAAAATCGACGATTTTTATCTCCCACTTCTAAATCTTACAATCTACGACAGCAACGCAAATGTACTTCTAAAAGAAGGTCAACTTCTTTCTCTGGAAAAAAGTATTTTGCACAATAATTATAATGATGATTTGATACATACAAATATTTCTATTACACACGGTAAAGATAAAATCAGAGTCTACGAAGTTGTCTTCAGTGTCTTTGCCGACAGTACTTCAAAAAAACATATTGCCAATGTTGCCATTAGTTTCAATCTTGACCAATTCAGCAATCTTTTCAGCGGAAAGCAATTTTTGATATTGAGTATTTTTTTACTGACATTATTAATTTTGATATTCCTTGTAATGATAATTTTGAGTTTACAGCAACAACTGTTTCAATCCGAAGAAAAAATCATACAATTAAATACAAGCGACAATGTTACCGGTTTACTTACAAGAGAAGCTTTTATGAGTAAATTTAAAAATGAAATAATACGAATCACACAAACCGGCGGGCAACTTTCAGTGATTACCGCAGATTTAGACAATTTTCTTTCTGTTTGTGATAAATACGGACATGACTTTTCAAAACACATTCTAAAAACTGTAGCTGATGTTTTTCAAAAAAATCTGCGAGTTTTCGACTTAATCGGACGTTTCGGAAGTGATGAAATTATTGCGGTTATGATTGGAACATCCGCCGAAGATTGCATTAAAACCGCCGAAAAATGCAGAACTATAATAAATGAAACTGATTTTTTCTGTAATAACAAAAAAGTTCCCGTATCTATGAGTTTCGGGATATCAGGAACATCCAAATTAAAATTTGAAACTGTAGAACAAATCAAACACGACTTACTCTTTGATTCTTTGGGAGCGTTGGCTCAAGCAAAACAAGAAGGGAAAAATTGTTGCATTTTGAAGCAATAATTTTTAATCAAAATCGTAATAACAACCTTGTTGTGCAAAGCCGGCAAAACCATCTTTTTCCGGAGTAAAGTTTCCATAATTATCACCGTAATGACAAAGATACATTTTGCTCTTTATTCCGTCCGGTAATCTTTTTAGCTCATCATAAGATGCATGAACACCGCCGGTATAAAATTGACAATCGTGGAAAATCACTTCTATCGGATATTTATTATAAAACCACGAAATCATATCCAAATCAAAACGAGTATCAGAAGGAAAAAGTATTCTATCATCAATAACAACACCATAGGAAAGGTGAGAATCACGCCAAGATAACGCATTATCCGGCATGTGCATTGTTCTGAATAATTTAATATCAATACTGCCGACTTTTACCTGATATAAAGGACGCGGAGTATCAGAAATAAGTTCCGGGCGAATTTGTTCAAAAAAATCTTCAAATTCCAAAAACTTGCCGTCATTACATTCACAGTAAGCATTTCCGCCTTTTAATGAGTTTTCCCACAAACATGTTTTATATTCATCCGTAATAACAATATTCGGTTTTACTTTAGTAACATAACGTCCCATTAATATAGCTTCTTCCAATCCTCCGATATGGTCTGCATGAGAATGCGTTACCAAAAGATTACGCACATTCATTATGTTTGATTTATAATTGTAAAAAGCTGTCGGGCAAACGGTCCCACAATCAATCAACAATGAGTCATTACCTTTTATTATTAAAAGATTGTTCTGATAATGTACTTTCGAAAATGCCGAACCTATCCCTAAAAAGAAAAGAGACAATTTCCCGTCATTTTGAAGTTTTAATTCTTTATCAAACTCTCGAATTTTCATGCAAGCTCCTTTTCCCTTCCCCAAAACATCGGTTATATAAATCTTTAACTTTAAAATACATTTTAATACAATATAAAATATTATATTAATATCAGATTAAAAATATAATTCTTTTTTTTATAAAGGCAAAAATACATTTTTTCTGTTAATTGAAATTGACAAATACGCCGCAAAAGAATAGAACACGCTCAGTTTTCCCCTTTTCAGGTCAAAACAACTACGTTCTTGACGCAGTACTATAAATTTACATTTTTATCGGAGTTTCGTTATGTTCCAAAACCTTTTTAAGCCTCGTTTGTTCGAGACATTAAAATCCTACAACGGAAAACAGTTCTCTGCAGATTTTATGGCAGGTATAATTGTAGGTATTGTCGCTATTCCTTTGGCAATTGCTTTCGGTATAGCTTCCGGTGTCGGTCCGACCGAAGGGCTTGTAACTGCAATCATCGCAGGTTTTATCATTTCAGCATTCGGCGGTACACGTGTACAAATCGGAGGTCCTACCGGTGCATTCATAGTAATCATTTATGGGATAATTCAGCAATACGGCTTGTCCGGATTAATGATAGCTACAATAATGGCCGGAGTTCTTCTACTTTTTATGGGAGTTTTTAAATTAGGTACAATAATCAAATTTGTTCCTTATCCCGTAATCGTAGGTTTTACCGGCGGAATTGCATTAACTATTTTTTCTACTCAAATGAACGATTTTTTCGGGCTGGGATTAAAAGACATTCCGGCTGATTTCATAAGTAAATGGATTTACTATTTCCAAAACATTTCAAGCGTACATTGGGCTTCATTTGCCGTTGCAGCCGGAAGCCTCGCAGTAATAATAGTTTTCCCAAAAATATCAAAGAAAATTCCCGGTTCACTTGTTGCGATTATTTTAGCTACACTTGTAGTTTGGGCATTAAAGAAATTTACCGGACTGAGCGGAATAACTACAATCGAAGATTTATATAAACTTCCGTCCGGTTTACCTATGCCGCATTTACCGGAACTTTCTTTAAAAGAGGGGCAAACAATTTTCTCTATGTTAAAAGACTTATTCCCTCCGGCATTTACAATAGCAATGTTGGGGGCTATAGAATCCCTTCTTTCTGCTATGGTTGCCGACGGTGTTATCAGTGATAAACATGATTCCAATACAGAACTTATCGCACAGGGAATCGCAAATATCGCCTCTCCGATTTTCGGCGGAATCCCGGCAACCGGTGCTATTGCACGAACAATGACAAATATTAACAATGGCGGACGTACTCCCGTTGCCGGAATTGTTCATGCCGGAGTATTGACATTAGTTCTTCTTTTCTTAGGGAAATTAGTCGGTATGATTCCTATGCCGTGTTTAGCCGCAGTTTTAGTAATGGTTTCTTATAATATGAGCGGTTGGAAAAGCTTTGTATCACTGGCAAAAAACCCTAAATCTGACTTTGCTGTTTTAATAGTTACTTTTGTTCTTACCGTAATTTTTGATTTAACAATTGCAATAGAAATCGGCTTGTTGCTTGCATTATTATTATTCTTACGCAGAACAAACGAAACCACTGAAATTCGTACATTTAAAAACGAAATCGACCCGAATGACGAATCTGACATTATCTTACATGATGAAGAAAAATTAACAATTCCTCAAAATGTTGCAGTTTACGAAATTGACGGACCGTACTTTTTCGGAATAGCAAATAAATTCGAAGAAGTCATGAGTCGTATCGCCGACCGACCTCAAGTTCGTATTATTCGAATGAGAAAAGTTGCATTTATAGATTCTACCGGAATTCATAATCTGGAAACATTATGCAGCCGTTCGGAAAAAGAAAAGGTTCAAATCGTACTTTCCGGTGTTAATGAAAGAGTTCGCCACACACTGCAAAAAGCCGGTTTTACAAAAGTTCTGAAACAAGAATTTATCTGTTCAAACATAAATGAAGCATTAAAAAAAGCAGAGCAAATTGTAACCAAGTAAAAATCAAAACGGAGTTTGTTTATTACAGGCTCCGTTTTTTTATGAAAAAGACATAAAAAAAGAGACTTACACTTAATGTTTTATTAAAAAACACCAAAGTTAAGCCTCTTGTTAATACAAGCAAATAAAAATAAACTTTCAAAACTTCAAAACCGTAATCCAAAAACAAATTGCACTGATAAGCGAAAGCGGCGTAATGATGTATTTTTCTTTCTTGCTCTTTGAAATTGAATTCACAACCACGTTTAAAGAAAGATATACAGCCATTATTATTCCGATAACCTTTGTCACTTTGTGCGAAAAGAAAAGTCCGAGAAAACCGCCCGTTTGCAAAATAATAACCATAAAAAATATTTGCAAAACAAGCTGTGTTATCAATAAAAGCCTTAACTCCTTAGGAAAAACTCTGTAACTGCCACCCATTGTCAATTCCCCTAACGGTAAGCCGCAGATAATCAATATCGATAATATAATTATCACAAAAAAAGTACACGCTCCTATAACGGCTGCCATCTTTTATCCTCGCAATTTTATTAATATCTTTCTCTGTCTTCCAAATCCATTTCCAGTGTAGCTTCATTTAACTTAGCTTGTAATCTGCTATAAATACGGAAAACATCATCTACATGATGAAAATGCAACAAATACTCAATTTCTCGCTTCACTTCACCATTCTTAGTTCTTACCTGACTGCATGCAATATAGTCATAACAACGAAATTTCTTTCTGTCGTTTGACAAATCCTCACGTTGAATTTCATCTTCAAAAATCTTTTCTGCTATCGTTTTTATAATATCAACGCCTTCATTTCCGCGTACAACTACTTTTGCTGTTCTGTAACGAGTATTTAAGAATATGCAATGAATAATAAGAATTACAAAACAAATAATAAAGAAAGAAATTATCGCCAAAAGAAACTGACCTATTCCCGCCAAAAGCCCCATAATTATGGCAAACAAAATAAATGTAATACCTTTTTGGTCTGTCAATTCCGAACGAAATCTGACAATACTTAAAATACCGAATATCCCAAAAAACATTACGGCACGACTGCTGTCTATTCTCATTATTACAGCCATCAACATTGATAATACCGGAACAGATTGGATTAACGAAAAATCTCGCCGTCCCCTGTCACTCGTCATAACGTAAATTCCGATAATCAAAAAACCTATTAATGCAGCAAAGATTATATTAATCAATGAAGATAAACTCATAAATTGATTATATAAATTCAAACTTCCTAAACCCGCAATTTCCAAAAACTTATCAGATGCTTCCATTGTTATACCTCCGAATGAAAATCTTTTTGTGCAAAAAAAAAACGGCAAATTGATAAACATCAACCTGCCGCCTCTCTCTGTCGAAGAAGGACTCGAACCCTCACAAGCAGAACCAGAATCTGCGGTGCTACCATTACACTATTCGACATAGTTGCTAGGTGTATAAATTATTAGCCATATTTTGTCAAGAAAAAGTTTAGATATTATCAGAACCCGATTTTTGTATAAACAATAAATTCAAATCCCGGTTCATCATATCCACGTTTCAACTGATGTTTGCCGGTATATATTATGTTAGAAAACTCTGCCCCTATTCCCATTCTTTCCATATACGTCCAATCTATCCCCGCATCGAGTAAATACAAATTATCCATTGCGTTACCTCTGTCATCCTCACGCAAGAATTTTCCGGTAAATTGGAAGAAAAACTGCAAGCCGGCACGAGAAACTCCTAAATCAAGGCGAGCTTTTAAACTATCTCCCGGCTCAAATGTCAATCTATCCAAAAATTCATGCTCCCATTCTGCCGTAACTTTCACAATTTGACGATAACTTGCAGTAAGTCCCATGCGTAATATCAAATCAAAAGAATCGCACTTTTCCAAAGTATAAAGCATTTCATCTTCATTTATTAACGCCCATTTGTAGCCGCCCCAGTTATAAGCAAACTCCAAATTTGTATAACCGGTAATATAACCACCGTACATCGCCTTGATTCCGGTCTTGAAATAACAATGTCGTCCGGGTGTAATATCTTCGGGAATCAAAGAATAATCGTTTTCTTGAAACCATTCTCTGTCCGATTGCTTCCGAAGCAAAATTCCGCCTTCCGCAAAACAGTTAAAATATTCTTTAAAATTGTAACCAATATTCACCCACGGTAACATTGACCAGAAAAAAGGATTATCAATTTTATCAATATTACGCCAGGATTCATTACTGTTTTGTTCTCCGCCTTTCCACTGTCCGTAAAAATCAAGCTTACCGGACAAATAAAATGCGTCTTTAAATATTCCGGAATAATTCACTCCCATTTTTAATGCATGAAACATTCGTCGCTTCAGTAAATCTTCAGTCCCGTTTGCCGTTGTATCAAAATAATTTAAATCATAACCTAGATTAAAATTAAGATAATTATCATTCATTAATACTTGCGAAAATACGACATTTGACTCTAAGAAATAATCAAAACCGTTTTTATAATCAACAACTTCGCTTTCTCCGTCATTCAAATCCGTAAAGAAAAATGAATTGTGTAACGCAAAAGACAACTCGCTTTTTGCACCGAACTTCAGCGACGGCGTCACGTCCAGATTTAAAAGCTTCTTGCCCATATTTTGGTAAATACTTTGATTTTGCAAAAAAATTGTATTTGAATAAAAGCCTAAATTAGTATCCAAACTAAAAAAACTTTTAGAATAATTAACATCTGCCGTAAGCTTATCCGTAGAATAATAATTACGCTGACGCGGCTTATCTATCCAAAAATTATCTTTTGCACGACGAGAATAAGTCACTGCCAAATTAGGATTTAACTCCCTGATAAATACGGAAAAATCAGCAAGCATATTATTATTTGCACCGTAACCAAATTTTATCAACGCATCTACCGGTTTCTTTTTATCCGGAGCATCGAGCCTTGCCGGTAAAGTTTTTTCCAAATCAACTTTTATCGACTGCGTAATTTCCGGTTTTACCAACGGGTCAAGTTCGATATTAAGAAACTCTCCGGAATCCTCAAGAGTTTCCACATGGATTTCTTTCATATCTTGAATCTGAATATCAATTTCCGGTAAAAGAATCTCAGTCGGTGCATTTTCCGCCGATTGAGCAAAAATTGAAAAAGTAACAAAAAAACACGCAATATTTATAAAACTTCTTTTCATTTCAGACCGCCTTTAAGTGTTTTCGCATTTCCCATCCATTGACTGTTCGGATAACGTGAAATCACCATATCTACATATTTTTCAGCCTGTTCTTTTGCTCCTAATTTATAATAACAATATGCAAGCTTATACAAAGCCTCACTCATTTCATCGGCTGTTGGTTTATATTCAGAAATTGTCATGGCATAATATTGCAAAGCATTTTTATATTCACCTTTACCATATGCAATATCACCTATAAAATTGTTTGCACGAGCTCCGGCAACTCCTTTATCCTCTTTTTGCAAACTTTCCATAATATCAAAAGCTTCTTGTCCCCGACTGTTTTCGTAATAAAACTTAGCTAATTCAAATTCTGCGACTTTATCACCTTGCTTCTTTCTTGCCAAAAGTCGAGCTTCGTCAACTCCGACTCCTTTTTGTAATTCTTCAAGCTCTGCGATTCTGAATTTATATTTATTTTCTTTATCTCCGAATTCCTGAGCATAAGCTTGAATTCGTTCCAGCTCGCACGGATAATTTTTCATTCGACGATAAATTTCAATCTGGGACTGAACCACGGTTTCTTTAAAATGTGTTTCCGGATAATCGGTCAGCAAAATATTGAACTGTGCCAATGCAGTTTCATCATCTTTATTTTGATATGCACTGTACCCTGCCCAATAATAAACATCATCAATTTGTTCTTTACGATTTGCATATTTTTGAAGGTAATTCAAAGCGGCACTTTGAACTTCCGAATAACGTTCTTGTACCAGAAAGTTTTCCATTTGAAGCAAAAGCACACTGGCATACAAAGAACTGTCAGAAAAACGCCGCCCGAAATCGTTAACCAATGCATTCGCTTGTTCAAACTTTTTATCAGCCAATGCCAATCGAATCAATTCATACAAAGCTTGAGATTGAAAAGTATTTTCTCCCAACTGACTATAAATTCGCTGATACATCGACTGTGCTTTAGAATTATTACCTAAGTTTTGATAAGACTTAGCCGCCTGAAACAATGCCTTCATTCCGCAATCCGACGGATAATATCGATTGAAAACTTCCGTAAATTTCACAGCAGCCTGTTGATAATCCAATGATGAATAATAACACCAACCTTCCATCAACAACGCGTCTTGCTGCATTGCAATATTTTTTATTAATTTTCCGGCAGCCGCAAAATTCGTTGCAGCATCCATATATTTTGATTGCTTATAATATACCCAGCCTAAATAATAATACGATTCATTTAAAAACTTACGCTCTTTTGCAGTCAGGTCATTTCTTTCCTTTGCCTTTTGAACTCGCAACAAAAACTCTTCACTCTTTTTATATTCTTTTTGTTGCATATAACTCATTCCGACAAGACAATCTGCGATAAGTTGCAAACTTTTTTGTTTTGAAAATTGAACATCTTTCAAATAAACAGGAAAAACATCACCTAATATCAAAACTTCCTGATAATTACCGCCGTTAAAATTCATTATCATAAGATTTAATGCCACTTCTGCACGATTTTCCGACGTCGTTCTGGCAAGTAATTTTCGTAAAGTTCCGGCTGCATCAAGCATTTTTCCCAGTGCTGCATAATTTTTTGCTCGCAACACAAGTACATTGTCATAAAAATAATTTACTTCGTCTACATCCTCTACTTTTACCAGCGAACCTTCATAATCTTTTACTTCATAAAGATAACGTGCATACAGCAAATCATAACGAGTACATTTGTATTCATCTAAAACTTTCATTCCGTCATCAATACGAAGTTGCGTCATTTCGTCGTCATAATGCTTAAAAAATTCTCCCAATGACGCAATTTTTCGTTGTTCCAAAAGTAACTCGCCGCTACGAATTAACGCTTCTTCCTTTAACGGAAGATTTCCGCTGATTATCGGAATCAAAGTTTCATAAGCAATATTCTTTTTTCCCATTGCATTATAAATTTCTGCGGTATAAAGAATCGCTTTACTTTTTAATGTTAGTAATCGTTTTGAATCTTCTTTGTTTTTAAGAGAATGCAATGAACTTTCTACTACACCGACAGTTTCGGTAAACACTTCTGCCGCTTTTTCGTAAGCTCCCTCATTGTAAGCAATAGTTCCCGTCAAAAGTAATGCATCAATATTATAAGTAGAAAGCGGATATTCATTTTTTAATCGTAAAATATATTCTGCTGCAACTTCCGTATTTCCCTGACGTACTTCAATTTCAGATAATCGCAGCAACGCCGTATCCGACGACGGACTGCCCGAAGCATACACATCTATTTGCTTTAACAGACGCTCGGCTACTTCATCATTACCATATTGTAAATTAAGTTCTGCAAGGTAAAGCCAAAAACGGTCGCGAAATTCATAACCGTTGCCGCTTTTTCCCAACTTCAATTCCCAGCTTTCCAATAACTCTCTGGCTAATTCATTTTCGTGTTTTTTCAGCAGCATATACGCATAAAAAACACTCGCTTCTTCCTGTTTTTCACTTTTGTCATTATTTACGACGCGAATAATTGTTGCAATGGCAGAATCAAGCCGACCTTGTTCGTATTGACAATTTGCAGTAGCAAGCAAGGCTCTGTCTTCCAATTCTGAATTCGGTTGTAATTTCACAAATCGTAAAAACTGTTCTTCGGCGTCATACCAATTACCCATATTCTGGAAAACCAGACCACGCCAGAAAATTATCTGCTGAGCATAATCAGAAGTTTTATACTTTACGGAAAGTTCATCCATATATACTAAAGCCTGTGTTTGATTTCCGTCAAAATAATAACTGACTGCCAGATAATACAACGCTTTAGAACGCCCGATATCATCCGCTTCGTTTGTAAGAAGTAAATATTTTTTTAGATTAGTAATGGCAAAAGAATATTGTCCTTTGTTAAAATCTTCCAACCCGGAAGAAAGTAACATTTCCCATTTGCCGGCGTACAAAAACACCGACGTAAATATAAGAAACATTACTGTTATGATTTTTTTTCTCATGAAAACTCCCTATTCTGTTACGGTCGGAGCCTCATCTTCCGTTTTAGTTTCTTCAACTTTTTCTTCTTCCGGTTGAGGTATTTCTTCCGCACGCTCCGTTACTGTAATATCAATCATCTGCGGATTCATTGAAGATACTGAAATCCCTCCCGGTAATACAATATCTACTTTTTTATATGAATAATTTCCCGGAACTACAACATTGCTGCAATCCACACCTATTACAATATCGTTTTCTTCCAATTCGGCAACAGCCACTTCCGACCCAACCAAAGTCAAACTGACAGGAGTATTGGTAACCTTGCCGGAAAACTTCTTATCCAAATCTGTAAGATAAACTCGTTCTATAGAAACCGTCTTACTTCCTTGTTTTTTTGCCAAAACAAAATAAACTGTCGCTGTATTATTTTGCATTCCCTGAAATCCAACTTTAGGGTCAGGTGAATTAATTCTTACATGACGTTCAAAAGATTCAAACTCATCACTGATATCAACACGCTCTGTTTCTATAACTTTTATAGAATTAATAATACTTTCCGGCCCGTAAATACGTACATCGGTAGGTTTTATCTTACGTTCTTTTATATAATATCCCGGACGTAAACTACCCGCTGTAGGAACTGAAAGACGAACAGATTTTTCTTTTATCCCTTCTACATTCACAACAAGAGACTCCGGAATCACGGTTATACTACTGAAAAAAGATGCCATCACTTTGGGAATATTACATTCTACTTTGATGGATTTTCCGTTACTGACATGTTGTGTAATCGAATCAAGATTGATGTGAACATTAAAATCATCTTCCGATAACTTGTTGAGAACTTTCTTTTTATCTTTAACAATTATTTTTATATTTTCCGGAAGAGAATTGGAAATAATCAAATCTTCACGCAATCCGTTAATTTGCAATTTCTTAACAAATGTCTTTTCAGATTGTTCTGAAAACGCAACAAGCACGTATAAAATCAACGCCAACACAAAACACACTAGCTTTATTGAAAAATTATGGCGTACGATTGCCACTACAGAAGAAAAAATATCACTTGCTTTTTTATTCTTCTTCATCAGACTGAACCTCCTCTTCTTCCGGTTCATATCCTAAAAATTTACTCAACTCTTTACGCAGTCCTTCTTTGTCATAATTGGAATACAATTTTCCGTCAACAGCCATAGATATCTTTCCCGTCTCTTCCGAAACAACAATAACAATGGCGTCTGTTTCTTCTGCCAATCCGAGAGCCGCTCTATGTCGAGTTCCGAATTTCGGATCAATTGTATTATTATCACTTACCGGTAAATAACACGCTGCGGCTACAATCTGGTCATTACGAATAATTACTGCACCGTCATGAAGTGCGGTTTTATCATAAAAAATTGTCATCAGAAGTCGAGCCGAGATTTTAGAATTGATAGTTTCTCCGCTTTCGATATAATTTTTTAATCCGACATTTCTTTCAAAAACAATTAATGCTCCGGTAGATAATAAATGGAAATTCTCCACCGCCATTAAAATCTCATCCAAATCTTTCGGATTCTTCTTTATAATCTGTCCGAGCCATTCAGACTGCCCGATTTTTGTCAAAACACGTCGAAGTTCCGGCTGAAATAACACAAACAATGCAACAACAGCCGCATTGGCAAGCCTGTCAAGAATCCAAGAAAATGTTTCGAGTTTTAAAATTCTGGCAACAACATACAATAACACAAAAACAGAAAGCCCTTGCAAAATCTGCACGGCTTTAGTCTGAGCACAGATTCTGTAAAGGCTGTAAAAAATAAACGTAATAACAAAAATATCAATAATTGCAGAAAATATATTTGTAAAAATCACCCAAGGACTCAGTGTCAACCAAATCATATTTACGCTTCTACCGCCGGATGTAAGATATTTAAAATATTTCTGAGCAATGAAATTTGTTCCGAACTTTCCAAGCGTACAATATTACAATTACTCAATACGGCTAATGTATTTGAAATTACACTGTTGACTTGCTGTTTTCTCATACTGCCCACAAGTGATGAATTCAAGAAACTCTTTCGTGAAAACATTACGGAAATAGGCATTTTTAAATGACGGAAATTACTTAATTGACGCATCATCAAGAAATTATCTTTATCTTTTCTACCGAAACATATCGACGGATCAATAACAATCTTTTCTTTAGCGATTCCGTTACTTACGGCAAAGTTTGTATTAGCTTGAATATCTCGTAAAATATCGGAAACGATTCCCAACGGTTGCGGCATACGATTTATACTAGGTGCATACATTAAAAGCATAGGTAAATTATGTTTTGCAATAAATTGAATCAATTCTAAATTGTAACGAATAGGAATTACATTACAAAACATTTCGGCACCGGCTTCAAGTGCAGCTTTTGCGACACCGACTTTTGCCATATCTGTAGAAATCACAACATGAGGAAAATTCTTTTTTATCATATAAACAAGATGTGCAAACTCTTTGCATTCTTCTTCTGTCGCTGCTGCCGGTTGAAGAATTCCGCCCGGATATCCGGCTAAAATTTCTATTATATCAGCACCGGCATTACAAAATCTTTCTACTCTGTCTAAAATGCGTTTTTCTGTAACTCCGGGACGATGGCGAACTATTCCGGATAAATACGCCGTATGATTAAAATCAAAAACTTTATTTCCTATAACAAAATTTCCGCGTGCTTCATCCAAACAGCGTTCCAATTCTTTACCTATAATTTCAAGTTCAAACTGAGGTGTTGCTAATTTCTTAGCTAAGAATTCAAGATTTTTACGTGACGCAGAAATTAACATACTTGTTGTACGTACGGTATAAGAATACGCTTCTTGAGAAATCGCAGCTTCACCGCCGAGTTTAATAACTTCTTGTTTTATTCTGTTGGCTTCACGAGTATCAACTTGTTCCAAACGAATATGCATGAATTCCATATTAGACGCAAGAACTTCCAACGCTCTTTTATCTGCATTTATATTTATGAGTTCTCTGCGAATATCATACTGATTTTCTAACTTCAATATTCTTGCATTAAAATTCGCTCTTAATTCCACCATTACCTCCGCCTTTTCCCTTACAAACAGACATTCTTTTAATTATTCATTTTTCTTTTATTATTCGGAGGGATTTAAAACATCTTAGTTAAATAATGTCAAGGTAATTTATTTTAATTTAGTCTATAATTTGTAATTCCAACTCCAAATCTATCCCGCTTTTTTCCTTCACTCTCTTTTGTACTTCACAAATCATTTTTTTTACATCAATTGCTTTGGCATTTTTTTTATTAATAATGAAATTGGCGTGTTTATCGTAAATTTCAGCTCCGCCGATAGAAAAACCTTTTAAACCGGCTTCATCTATCAATTTTCCGGCAGGAATTCCTACCGTATAATCATTTTTAAATACACAACCGGCACTAGGATATGCAAACTGACCTTTCTTTTCTCGGTCGCTGTAATTCTTCTTAGTCAGCTCACGTACGCTTTTCTTTGATGACGGCATAAGAGCTACAACAACATCTACAATACAATATTCCGGATGTTCCATAAAAATACTGTGTTTATACCCATACTCTAAATCTGCTCCGGAAATTACTTTATATTGCAATGCTTTATCTATAAAACTTACTTCCTTTATAATTTCCGAAAATTCACTTCCGTAACAACGAGCATTCATATATGCAGCACCGCCGATTGTTCCCGGAAGCCCGCCGGCAAATTCCAATCCGGAAAACCCGCGTTTTATTGCAAAATCTACAGCATTTTTTATAGTTACTCCCGCACCGAAACGAACTAATGCAGCAAGTTTTTCCTTCTCTTTTAACGTACAGCCACCGTAAGCCGCAATCGAACAATTTTCTCTATGTTCCGAAGTACAACCGCCGTTTTTTGTTAATGTACACGTCGGCGGTAATATTCTGGCTTCTCGCTCAATTTCTATATTATCCCAATGCAATGTAGAAATTATCATACGATTTATAATTCCGTCACCGAATAATACATTGGCACCGCTGCCCAAAAGCATTGGTTTTACCCCGTTTTTCAAACAAAAACTGATTGCCTCAAGATATTCGCTCTGATTTTTCGGTTCACAAAAATATCTTGCTTCACCGCCGATTTTAAAAGTCGTCCATTTACCAAGCTTCACGTTTTCTCTTATTTTCATCTCATTTTCCCTTGCCGCTTTTCAATTTTTCAAGCTCTTCTACGGTAATCTGTTCTATCTGTTCCAATGTATTTTCTGAATATCCCTGTTTTTGGAATAAATCTAAAACCGAATTTATAATATAAAGCTCCATTTCTACAGATGCCAAAATAGCATTCTTCATTTTAGAAATCAGCGACTTTACATAATCTCTTACTTCACCCAGTACCTCAGAATTTACATTTTCCTCAGATACTAAATTCTGCCACAACATCGCCTGTGCCGCACGTTCATCCGTAGCAGACAAATCTTCATTTTTATGGTAATTATCTTCATTACGAGAAACTATATCTCTGCGTTTTTTTAATATGTTCTTATATTCTTTTACAAAAGGTTCATCACTGGATTTACGTGCTTCAACTTTTGATTGCAGTTTTTTAGTTTCTTCCGGGGTACATTGTGCAAGAATTTTCTTAATTCTCTCTTCCAGTGATTTTTCCATTATTTCCCCTTTTTTTGCGTTACTCTGTTTTATCGGAAAAGATTACCATTAATATTAAAATCTTCAATATACAATTTACATTTTCAGTCTTTCTTATTATAAAAAATAACATAATTTATTTTATAGAACACGATTTGATATAATACTTTTCTGTTTTTCGGAAAAATCCGGAAAAACTTTTTAGACTTTCTTAATTACTCAAAGGAGACTCTATGAAAATTAAGATGAATACCATTTCATCATCAACAAAATTATTTCGGTTCGGAAATCCTTTCAAAACCGAAGCCGTAATTCTTAATACCGACGAATCTTTATTTACCGAAATTGAAAAACTGCCGCTGTTTAAATATGAAAAAGAAGCAAATTCTTACCGTCTGACATATACAATGAATAAAAAGCAATGTATTTTCGGACTCGGTCAGTCTTTGGGCGGAATAAATAAACGCAGCCATAATTACAGAATGTGGAATTCCGACGACCCGTTTCATACCGAAGAAAAAGAAGCTCTCTACGGTTCACATCCTTTTTTCATTATCAGTGACGAAAAAGAGAAAGTTGGAGTTTTTATCGACTTCCCGACTGAGTTTCATATTGATGCCGGATTTACTCAATACGATATTTTATCAATAAACATTCCGTCAGAAGATTTTGATTTATACATTTTTACCGGCGAAAATGAATTGCAGATTATTCGTGAATATTTAAAATTAACGGGCACTCCTTATTTACCGCCTAAATGGGCTTTCGGATTTCAACAAAGTCGCTGGAGTTACCCTAACGAAGAATGTGTTACCGACGTTGCCGATAAAATGGCAGCCTCCGGAATTCCTTGTGATGCGATTTATATCGACATCGACTACATGGACAACTACAAAGTTTTTACCGTAGATGAAAAGAAATTCTCAGACTTCAAAGAATTCGCTGACTCAATGAAAAAACGCGGTATCAGATTGATTCCGATTATCGACCCGGGCGTTCGTATCGAAAAAAATTATTCTGTTTACGAAGACGGCGTAAAAAACAACTACTTCTGTAAAGAAGCCGACGGGAAAACTGATTTTACCGCAGCGGTTTGGCCGGGGCTTGTTCATTTTCCCGATTTTCTCAACGATAAAGTTCGAACTTGGTGGGGACAGCTCTACCACTTTTTGTGGGATGCCGGAATCGACGGGATTTGGAATGATATGAATGAACCGGCAATATTCTATACGCCGAGAAAACTTGAAGCGGCAAAAAAGAAAATCGCAGAAAGAGTAATAAATAACAGCTGGGATTTTTTTGAAGTTCGTGACAGTTTAGGTTCACTTGCAAATCGTCGTGATGATTATGCCGAAATGTACCACAAACCGGTATTCGAAGAAAACAATGTTATAAGCCACGAAAAGCTTCATAATCTTTACGGTTTCAACATGACACGTGCAACGGTTGATGAATTTAACAAAGACTTTCCGGGAAAAAGAATTTTTCTTTTGACACGAAGCAGTGCCGCCGGAGCCCACAGAATGGCAGCAATCTGGATGGGCGACAATCAAAGCTGGTGGAATCATCTTTTGCTTCACATTCAAATGCTCGTAAGTTTAAATACCTGCGGTTTTTTCTACACCGGAGCCGATGTGTGCGGATTCTCCGGAAATGTTTCTAACGAACTTGCAACACGTTGGATGCAATTTGCAATATTCAGTCCGTTATTCAGAAATCACGCTGCGTTAGGAACTCGTAACCAAGAACCTTATAATTTTGACGACAAAACAACCGCTCGAATACGTCATTTTATCAGAATGCGTTACAGACTACTTCCGTATATGTATACAGAATTTGTCCACGCAATAAAAACATTAACTCCGCTTTGTACGCCGACAGCTTTTTATGACAAATCTTGCCAATCACTTGAATGCCAGGATGAATTCTATTTAGGTCGAAGTGTTCTTGTCGCTCCGGTTTATCAACCTAACGCACAAGGACGTAACGTTTTCCTTGCCGGTAATCGTCCTTATTTATATGTAAAATTTTGCAACAACGGTCTTGAAAACTTCAACGTTGTACAAGCCGGTAACTTCTATGCCGAATATTCTACGGATGAAGTCGCATTCTTTATAAAAGAAAATTGCGGTATCGTTGCCGGAGTTCTTGAAGATGACGGAAAAACTTTTAACAGTGTAGAAATAATTGCATTTGTTTCCGGTGTGGCAACGGCAAGTTATTATGAAGACGACGGAGAAACAAATAATTACTTGTCTGATGACTTCTTCCAAATTGATTTTACAATCAAAAAAGAAAGCAACGGAACATTCAATATTCAAGCAAATAAACAAGGTAACAGAACTGCTGAAATAAAAAACTTTAACTTTGTAATTGTTGATGAAAACGCAAAAGTAACAAGACAAACATTCAGTTTGTAATAAAAACATGGCAAGAAGGGCGAAAAATGCCCTTCTTGTTTTATTTACAGCCGTCACTTTTTTCGCTTTCCATTATTTTTCCGTATTGTTAATCTTACATTTAAATTTTATATTCATCTGCAAAATTAGATTAAAAAACGGAGACAATCACAGTATGAAAATTATTAACCGCAAAAAGATATTCTGTTACTTAATTTGTTTGTTAATGATATTACCGCTTACAGCAAAAACACCTAAATATATTTTTCTGTTTATCGGTGACGGCATGAGTTTTCCTCAATTTCAGACTACCGCCGATTATTTGGGAGCTATTGCCGATAAAGATGACGAACAAGCTCTACCCAGCAAAACTTTATATGAACGCAAAGGTGCTGTTTTGGACGGTCCGAAAAAACTGAACTTTATGAATTTTGAAGCTATCGGTTCTGCCGTCAATTATGATTCATGCAGTTTCGCTCCGGACTCAGCTTCTACGGCAACCTCCATTGCCTCCGGTAAAAAAACTTATTCCGGAATGCTTAATCTGGATGAAACCGGAAAAATTGCTTACGAAACTATCGCAGAAAAATTGCACAAACAAAAAGGTTATAAAATCGGAATTGTCTCCTCAGTAAATATAAATCACGCAACTCCGGCGGCATTTTACGCACATCAAACAAGTCGCAATAACTATTATAAAATCGGAGTAGAATTAATCGAATCTAATTTTGAATTCTTCGCCGGCGGTGCTTTTATAAAGCCGGAAGGTTTCGGAAAAAACAGCGAAAACCTTTATCAATTAGCAGAAAAAGCCGGTTACAAAATCGTAAGAAAACAAGCTGAAGCTAAAAAAATAACAGCAAATGACAATAAAGTAATTTTGATTGATGAACATTTGGCTGACGGCAATTCAATGAATTACAACATTGACAGAAAAAAAGGCGACTGGGCTTTAGCCGACTTTGTTAAAAAAGGAATCGAAGTTATCAACAATAAAGACGGTTTTTTCATGATGTGTGAAGGCGGTAAAATAGACTGGGCTTGTCACGCAAACGACGCCGGAACTATTGTTAATGATGTTTTGGCTTTGGCTGATGCCGTACAAGTTGCGATTGATTTTGCAAAAAAACATTCGGACGAAACATTGATTATCGTCACCGGCGACCATGAAACCGGCGGTTTAAGTATCGGTTTTGCCGGAACTAATTACGATACTTACCTTGACAATCTGACAAACCAAAAGATTTCTTTCGCCAAATTTGACAATGACTACGTTAAAAATTACAAAAAAAACAAAACGCCTTTTGAAAATGCAATGGCAGACGTAGAAAAACTGTTCGGTTTAAAAATCAACGGTGAAAAAAATGAGCGTCTGACTTTGACCGAGTATGAAATTAACCGACTTCGTACAGCTTACGAACTGGCAATTTCAAATTACAATATCAGCAAATATACTCAAGAACAATCTGTTCTTTATGGGGTGTATAATCCTTTTTCAGTAACGATTACTCATATTTTAAATAATAAATCCGGACTGAATTTCGGAAGTTATTCACATACCGGTTTACCTGTAGCTGTTTTTGCTAGCGGTCCGGGAGCTCAAAACTTCGTCGGATATTATGATAATACCGACATTTTCAATAAATTAGCTTCGTTGTTAAACGTAAAATAAAACAAATAAAAGGATACAAAGTTTCATTTCGCTTTGTATCCTTTTATTTTGGGAAAAACTATGACTTATCTAAAAAAAATTATATCCGGAAAAACTTTTATCCCGGTAATTTTATCCTTAATTCTTTTGATTGTGCTTTTGTCAATTCCAACCGGCTTTGAAGGTGCATTATCTTTCCAAAATGCGGACAGAGTAAAAGCTGTCGTTTTGTCTACAGACGAAAGTACTGTCATAGATACCGGATTGATTCGCAGCGGCGAACAGCGTTGCAAAGTCCGCATTTTAGGCGGTAAATTTGCCGGCAGGGAAGCTACAGCCGTCAATCGCCTAAACGGCTCTTTGGCACAAGACAAAATCTTCTCCGTAAATGATAAAGCTTTCGTCGTTGTCAGTCACAATGACAACAAAATCTCCTCTGTTTTTATGATAGATCACTACCGTTTAGACAAAGAACTTATCTTAGCCGGAATGTTTTTATTATTGTTAATATCATTTGCCGGAAGTACCGGACTGCGTGCAATATTATCTTTTATTAATACAATTTTACTGATATGGAAAATTCTCATTCCTTGCCTTTTGAAAGGTTGGAATCCTATTTTCATATCAATGGGTTTAGTTTTATTATTAAATTGTCTTGTTTTAAGCTTAATCTACGGTTTGGATTTACGCTGTCTGGCGTCATCTTTAGGTTCAATATTGAGTATCTGCGTTACCGCAATTTTGGGATATTTCTTTACCGATTTATTTCAGATTCACGGTGCCGTAATGGAATCAAGCGAAAGCCTTTTATACGCCGGCTATCAACATTTAAACCTGACAAAAGTTTTTGTTGCTTCTATATTTCTCGGTGCTTCCGGAGCCGTAATGGATTTATCGGTAGATATTTGTTCCGCTGTTTATGAAGTTGTACAAAAGAAGCCGTCAATAACAACAAAAGAAGCAATTAAATCCGGCTTTGCCGTCGGTACTGCTGCGTGCGGTTCTACAACAACAACCCTTTTATTGGCATACTCCGGGAGTTTTATTTCACTTCTTATGGTTTTTATGGCACAGGGAACACCGGTGCAACTAATGTTAAACTATAAATATGTTGCTGCAGAAATCATACATACAATTATAGGTTCTTTCGGTCTTGTAACCGTAGCTCCGCTTACTGCAATAACCGCCGGAGTTTTATTTACGAAATTTTCGCCTTGTAAAAATCTGCCGTAACTTTCGTTTCTCATCACAACAACAAACTAAATGCAACATAGCCGTTATAAGTCGGATATCGATTGCCGACTTCATAACCTATTGCATTTCCTTGAACAAGTGACAACGGAATATTTCCGTATGCGACAAAAAAATCTGCAATAAATTCCAATCCCGTTCCTACTAAATGTTGGACATCCTTAACATTACGCAACAACACATATTCCGCAAAAGGTCGTAAATGTATCGCATTAAAACCGACAGTAAGAAAGTTCCAATAATGAGAACGTCTATATAAAGTCGCAAGAGCTCCGACTTCACCTTTTATAAAGGCATTTGCCTTGTAATTTTGATTTAATGAAAATGATTTCATGTCTATCGGTTTAGAAAAACTTCCGCTTTTATAACCAAGAGGCGATGATTGATTAAAAGATACGTATTGTTTCCCTACTGCAAAAATATTACTGTCGGAAAGTAAATTGTAACCGCCGACATTCGCAATATAAAGGTAGTGTTTTTTCAACGGGATTCGAGTTTCCGCATTAAAACAAACTCCGGCAAATTCCAAATGCTTATCGGCAAATGCCGTCACGCCGGACAATGTTGCAACCATTCCGCAATTCCATGTCGCCGCACCGGGATGTTTTCGTAAATAACTGTACTGAATCTCTCCGCCGTATTGCTGCGTAAATAACACAGCGTAATTAAATGAATTAACGTATGCAAATGCAGTAGCATTAACATTAAAAGAAAACGTATTTTCATTATCAAAAGAAAATGACGGCGTAACAGAATATTGGCTCATGAATTGAAAAATATTTCCATCTCGCAATGTTTGAAAAGAATACCCCAAAGTAGTACACGGCACTTTCCACGTCAAAGACAAAGACGATTGCGGATACCAGTTAATGTAATCAAGTATAACCGTCAAAGAATAAGCAAATCGCCCCAGCGGCAGTGTTTTATAAAAATTTACTCCGCCGGTTATACACGGAATACTAAAACCGCCCAAAGAAAAATAATAATCCAGCATATACGGAAGAATCATCCAGTTTGGATTTAAATAACGCCCCGGATTGTACAAGCCTGATTTTGCAAATGTTTTATTAACCTCTGCCGCTGTTTGAGTTTGCGGTTTTTTCGGATTAATTCGCCATTGCAAATCTGCAACATTTTCGCCCGTAATTTTTTGCGTAAAACGAATCTGTGTACCTTGCGAAGTATAAACGGTTACATAAAAATTCTCATTTCCCGCATATCTTGCCATGTCGACAAAATCATTACTGCGAAAAAGTTGTTTTACTTCTGACGTCAGAAGTCGGTAAGAAAAAAGTCTCGTAAAATTATCATGCGTAATACCGACAAAATAAAAATTTTCATTATCCAACCAGCCCGCCGGAATTCCTCTGATTTCTGATAAAATTTCTATTGTTCCGCTTTCAATATCATACAAACAAACCAAATAATTACCGACAATATTACTCATCCCGGAAAAAAGTATCTTTTGTGCATTCGGTGAAATATAAAAATCATTAACGAAATCAAAATCTTCTAATGCTTCGATTTTTTCTCGTTCACAAATCTTTCCTTTCTCAATAGAAAATAAATAAGTTGCTCCGTGGTGAAAATAAACTCCGAGATTCGCATTTTCATCGTACGTCATTTTAGTAATTCGTTTATTGTAAGTTAAACGCTTCCATTTTTTATTCTCAGGCGAAAACAAAAAAATATCATCACTGTCAAAACCGCCCGGCGTTACGTTATTTCCGGTACACAAAATATCGCCGTTATACAAACACATATTCCCGGCAGTATCCCCGGAAAGCTTTTCTTTTTTTCCTGTTACGCCATTCCAACGAAAAATCCCCTTTCCGTCTTTTAAACTGTTACTGCTGAATATTAAACTTCCGTCTACCGTAACCATAGAAATTAAATTGCCGTTTGTCGATAATTGTGCAAGTCCGCTTTCATCTTGCCATTGAGTTTTTGCAATGTTTGAATATTCCCAATTACGCCAATCATTCCACAATTGTTTTAATGATTTTCCGTAATGTTTTTTAAACTTCAAAACAAATTCATATATAAACGGCCAAAAATCATTGGAGAAATCTTTTTGAAATGCTGTAAGTTTTTCTTCGCCGTAAGTTTTTGCCAAATAATCTAAAAAACGAGCTCCGATATGATACGCCAAATTATTGTAAGGATAATCTACAATCGGATAAACGATTCGTTCGTAATCCGGCAAAGCTTGATTGCGAGCAAAACTATCAATAATCGCTTTATGTCTTATCGAATCCAATCTTCCGCCGGCACCGTAACGACTTTCGGTATAAACCGCAGTTCCTTCATGAAACCAAGTAAATGCACCGTTGAGCGGAAAATAAGCACGACTGAAAAATATTCGCCAAAACCACGCACCTTGACTGATTTGATCGAGTTGCAAAATATGTGTCAGTTCGTGAAGCAACAAAGTATATAACGGATTAGAAGCTCCCGACAATTCTTTCGAAAGTCCGGCCTCTGCCATATAAAGATAAATCGTATTTTCCGGAAACGTCGTCGCCACGCCGTTGGGTAAATCCGTATGGTCAGTCAATATTACGGTAATTCTTCTTTTCGGTTTCCATTTCATTAACGGTTGCAAATTTTCAAAAATAGATTCTGCATAATCAGAAACGGTGTCGGCTTTATCCTGAAATTTTTTAGGATACACTATATAAAAATGCTCAGACTTCAAAGAATACATTTTTCCCTGATACGGAACAAATACACTCCAACTCAAAACCGGACAAAGAAACAAAATCAACAACAATAACTGTACTTTTTTCACGGATTTTCCTTACTTAAATTAAATCTCAAAAAAATTATTACCGTCACGCTTGTAAAATACTCAGAAAAACAACAACAGCAAAAAGATTTTATTATTAATTTTTCTACAGTCATTTATTAAACTTTATGACACGCAACTCTGTGGCCGGGAGATTTTTCTTTCATTTGCGGAATATTTTCTCGACAATAATTATCCGCCATCGGACAACGATTGGCAAAAGGACAACCGGATATCGGTACAACGAGATTTGCAACTTCACTTTCGGTTCTCTCAAGTTCATTCTTTGGAGAACTTTTAACAACCGATGAATAAAGTAATTTCGTATAAGGATGACAATGTTCCGTCATTATTTTATCTGCCGCAAGCTCTTCCATCAACATTCCGCCGTACATTACACCGACTCTGTCCGAAATATACGAAACTACAGATAAATCGTGAGAAATAAACAAAACCGTAATATTATATTTTTCTTTAAGTTCCAAAAGTAAATTAATAATTTGACTTTGTACCGAAACATCGAGAGCAGAAACAACTTCATCACAAAGCAAAATTTCCGGTTTTGTAATCAACGCTCTGGCAATAGAAATTCGCTGCCTTTGTCCGCCGGAAAAATCTCCGGGACGACGGGACAAATCTTCAGCATTCAAACCGACAGCCGAAAGTATTTTTTCAGCCTGAAGTAAAGCTTCTTTTTTATCAAACAGCCCCATCCATCTTGCACCTTCCGTAAGTATCTGTGAAATAGGCAAACGTGGATTAAGGGATTTTGCCGGGTCTTGAAAAATATAACGAATTGCCTTACGCAAACTTTTTATTCGTTCGGCTTTCTTTTCTTTTCCCGGTAAAAAAACTTCTCCGGACTTTGATGTAAACTTTATTTCCCCGTCATCATAAGGATAAATTCCTGCAATTATTCGCGACAATGTGGATTTCCCGCAACCGGATTCTCCTACAAGTCCGTAAGTTTCTCCGTCCTTAATTTTCAGCGTAACACCGTTTACCGCATAAACAAAACGCCCGTACTTAGCAAAAAGCCCGTCTTCCAGATTAAATTTTTTATATAAACCGTTAATTTCTAACATCTTCTGCTACCTCCGGAATGCAACGATATTGTCGCCCGTTTTCTAATGTTTTAAGAGATACGTTTTGCGTACAAATACTTTCGGCAAATTTACAACGCGGTGCAAACGGACAACCGGACGGAGGATTTACCGGGTCTGGAATATTTCCCGGAATTGCAACTAATTTTTCCGTACGATAATTTGCTCCGGGACGCGGAATCGACGCCAAAAGCCCTTTAGTATAAGGATGAAGCGGTTGCGATAAAACTTCAGACGTCTTTCCGTATTCCAAAACCAGCCCGGAATACATAACCAAAATTTTGTCCGCAATACTCTGAATAAGCGATAAATCATGAGTTATAAAAATCACGGCTAAATTATATTTTTCCTTCATGTCCTTCAACAATCGCACAATTCGTTCTTGAATTGTCACATCAAGTGCCGTTGTCGGTTCATCGGCGATTAAATACGAAGGTTTCGCTGCAACCGCTAACGCAATCATGACACGTTGCAATTGCCCCCCGGAAAATTGATGAGGGAAATTATTCAGTCGTTCTTCCGGGTTAGGGATTCCGACTTCTTTTAATAATTCTACGGTTCGTTTATTACAATCTTCTTTAGAAAGTGAAGGGTTTGCACGTAAAAGAGTTTCCGAAAAAGTTTTTCCGATACTGTACAACGGGTCAAAAGAACGTCCGGGCTCTTGAAAAATCATACTGATTTTATTCCCACGCAATTTTGATAATTCATTACGTGATAACGATAAAACGGAAGTTCCGTCTATTAATATTTCACCGCTTTTTATGACTTGCTTCGGCAACAATCCCATCATAGATGTCGCTGTTACACTTTTTCCGGAACCGGACTCGCCTACAATTCCGAGAATCTCACCCGGATGTACCTGAAAGTCTACACCGCGT
>JBGUUT010000009.1:0-32005 GCA_045133795.1 Spirochaetota bacterium | reverse complement strand
ATGTCGAATTCGTCTAACGGTTAGGACACAAGGTTTTCATCCTTGCAATAGCGGTTCGATTCCGCTATTCGATGTTAAAGCTCTGTTAAAAACAGAGCTTTTTTTATTTACCAAATCTTCTCTTTTAACATATATTCTCCGATGTTACCACTTAAATATTCTTCATTTTCCTGATTATCATACATATTTGATAACTTGAATTTTTGTTTGTATTGAATTATAGTGCAATGTCTTTTATATTAATTTATACAAAACAAACCTTGGAGCTTTTATCATGAAAAGCAAAACTTCTTTCTTATTAATATTGTTTTTAGTTATATTTTCATTACCTCTTTTTGGTACGATGACAACTTTTTCAGAAGCCACTTCTGATGCGGTTGTTTCTGAAAATATAGAGAACACTATTAAAGAATCACAAAGTCCTGTATCGACTGAAACTCATTCGGCAGAAGAAGAAAGTACTGCAGAAAAAATGGCAAATCTTGTTATTCAACTGGGTATTATCATTATTGCTGCAAAATTCGGCGGAATGCTTTTTGCAAAAATAAAAATGCCGTCTGTACTCGGTGAACTTTGTACCGGTATTATAATCGGACCATACTTACTCGGAGCGTTGCACCTACCCGGATTTCCACACGGAATATTCCCTATTGTAGGCGGCGAAGCAGTCTCGTCAGAACTATACGCAATCTCTCAAATTGCTTCTATTATTTTGTTATTCCTCTCCGGAATGGAAACAGATTTGTCACTATTTTTAAAATACTCTGTTGTCGGTTCCGTTGTAGGACTGTGCGGTGCATTAGCATCATTTTTTATCGGAGCTTACTGTACATTAATTCTTACTCCAATCTTCTTCGGATTCCACCTGGAAGGCGGATTAATGAACCCATTGTGTCTATTCATGGGAGTTTTATCTACAGCCACATCAGTTGGTATTACAGCACGAATATTCTCGGACAATCATAAAATGGACTCACACGAAGGCGTTACAATACTTGCAGCAGCAGTTATTGACGACGTACTGGGAATTATCTTTTTGGCAATCGTTGTCGGTATCGTCGGAGCTCAACAATCAGGAAACGGCGGCAGCGTAAATTGGGGACAAATAGGATTAATCGGACTTAAAGCTTTCGGTGTATGGCTGGGTGCAACCATTTTGGGACTATTACTGGCAAAATACATCAGCAAATTCTTAAAGTGCTTCAAAAGCGTTACAACATTCTCAATAATGGCTGTAGCTTTGGCATTTTTACTATCAGGATTTTTTGAAAAACAAGGTTTGGCAATGATTATCGGAGCCTATGTTATGGGGCTTACAATCTCTAAAACAGATTTAAGCTTTGTAATTCAGGATAATCTCCATACAATTTACAACTTCTTTGTTCCCGTATTTTTCGTAGTTATGGGTATGATGGTAGATGTAAGTACTTTGTTTCAACCAAAAGTTCTGGCATTCGGCGGTATTTTTACAGTACTTGCAATCATTGCCAAAGTCGTTGGCTGTGGTTTCCCTGCTTTATTTGCAAACTTTAACATGATGGGAGCATTACGAATAGGTATGGGAATGGTACCACGTGGAGAAGTTGCATTAATCATTGCCGGAATCGGTATGGCTAGCGGCGTATTGGAAGCGGACTTCTTCAGTATTGCAATTTTGATGACATTGCTTACAACTTTGATTCCGCCACCGATTATTTCATTAATCATTAATTTACCAATTAAAGGGATTCGCAAAGAAACAAAAGAACTTGAAACTACTACAATGGAATATAATTTCGCTTCAAAAGATGTAAGAGAAGTTGTTTCCGAAAAGATTGTTGAAGAATTCAAAAGTGAAGGATGTTTTATTTCTCGTGTATACCTTGATAACATTGTCTACAGAATCACACGAAATGATGTTGCTATATCCTTGCAATGTTCTGAAGATAAGATTGTCATAAGCTGTGACAAAGCAGATGTTATATACGTAAAAAATATTGTATTCGAAGCATTCCTAGAAATTCACAATATGTTTGAACATTTAAAGGACCTTTCAAAACCAGATGAAATGAAAAGAGAACTCGTAAAATTGGAAGAGCCGGCACGTTCAGACTTAAATATTTTAAATATTTTGCATAAAGAAAATATAATTGTAGATTTACATGGAAATACAAAAGAAGAAATCATCAAAGAATTGATTGAGAAATTAAATCTTTCTGATGAAGATAGAAAAAACGAAATTTTCAATGCCGTAATGGAACGTGAAGCATTATCAAGTACCGGAATGGAAGACGGTGTCGCAATCCCGCACGGAAAAATAAATGCCGACATAAACATTTCAGCTGTTATAGGATTGAAAAAAGACGGTATAGACTTTAACTCTCTTGACGGTCAACCTTCAAAAATCTTTGTATTATTGGTATCTCCGTCAAGCGGTAATGCTCCGCACATCCAAGCTCTTGCTTCTATCAGTAATATTTTAAGTAATCCTGATGCAAGAAAAGAACTTATTGCCGGAGTATCGGTAGACCAAATCTGGGACTCATTAGTACGATTCAGTAAAAAATAAATATAAAACTGTCCGTGTTTAATAGGGACAGACCTTAATTCTAAAGCAGAATAGAGGTCTGTCCCTTGATTAAACGGAAAATTAAGCTACATTAATCGTATTTTCATAAATAAAACATCTGGTTGTTTTATTTACTCTCGTTCCGCCGCCGTAAGCCGTGCGAATTATCATTTTATACACACCTCCGGTCAGACTTTCCGGCAAGTTAAATACAAGAACGGAATTAGTATTTTCAATTAATGCATCTTGAGGGACTTGAATCCAATCTGAAATATTATCAGAATAAGAGCCTTCATCAGTACAGAGTGCAAAGAAAACTCCGGTTTCAGCTTCATCCCCCGCTATTTTTAGTTTTTTTCCTTTTACCTTTACGGTATGGCCCGCCGTTATGGTATCACTCGTCGAACGAGAATACATATCATAAATCTCTCTAATCTGCGGATTGCGATTTTCCGTAATATCGGCGGCTACTGAAACATTTTTTACTGCATTTTGAGCTTGTTCTGAGGGAGTAAAAGCCAGTTTCATTGCAGGAACATCTTTTATATCTGTACCCGAATTATTCATACTGCCACTGGGCTTTATATACAAAACCCCCATTTCAAACAAATCTACAGCTCGTCCGCTTTTTAATAAATCAAGAATTCCATTTCTAAAAAGTCCGGCTACATAAAGCAAGGTTTCCCTATCCACCACTTTGTTATATTCAAGAACTTTATCGATAATATTTCCTATGTACGCCGTATTACGCTGGACTTTTGCATAAGAAATTTTCTTTTCTTGAAGTGAAAGTTTATGAATCGTAACATTTACTTTATCAGTCAATAAATTTGATTTATCGTCCATATAGACCTCCATATTTTAATATATATATATATATTTAATATGTTGACCCCGAACGGTCAGATGTAGTATCTTACTGACCTGCAGAAAAAAAAGATATACATCTTTTTAAGCCCGTGGATTTACTCCAATAAATCTATGGGTATTTTTTTTATCTGACCGTTTTCGGATTTCTCGGTCAGACTCAAATCTTTTGTTTTCAATATCTATCCTCCATTTATACATTTGCAAAGAACATATCGCTTTACGACTTATTCGAAGAAAGCTTGTTAAAGATAAGTACGTTTTTTTCGTTAGGCAACAAAAAAATTAACTTTTTTATAAATAAAAAATCAACGTTTCTGCCACACCACTCAAGTAATTTTAAAGAAACACCACCTGTTATATTTTGATTTTGCACACCCCTTGTGCATTTTACTTTGCACAACACTGTTACATTGCCAATGCACCACCCTGTTACATCGTGATGTACAACACTGTTACATCGTACAATGCACCACCTTGTTACATCGTACAATGCACCACCTTGTTACATCGTGATGTACAACACTGTTACATCGTGATGTAACACCCTGCTACATCGTGATGCACAACACTGTTACATCGTGATGTATGATGTTAAGGGACAGACCTCTATGCTGTTTTGGTATACAGGTCTGTCCCTAAAAGAAATGTATATATAATGTAAAATAAAAGGGAAACATGATTTTCAGCAATCTAACTGTAATGTAAAAGGAGCTGAAATTATGCGAAAACCACGACAACTAAAAAAGAATGCCTATTATCACGTTAGCAACAAATTTCACAAACTCGTTCAAATTACTATGAACCCGAGAATTAAAAAACGCCTGCTGGAGCTAATCCACGCCGCCAAAGCTAAGTTTAAAATAAAAATCAAAAATATTTGCATTCTGGATACTCATTTTCACATGGAAATTCAGCCCGGCGAAGGCGAAAATCTGTCTGAAATCATGAAATACATCAAGCAACGCTTCACACAATGGGTAAACAGAGTTTTTAACTTTGAGGGCAGTGCTTGGAAAGACAGATTTTTCAGCAGAATCATCGAAGACTTGGCGGATTTAGTGCGAGTTTTTGTGTACATAGAAGAAAATGCGGTACGAGCCGGGCTTGCGAAACGGGCGGCGGATTATCCTTTTTATGAGGTATGGGAAGATATAACGGAGGCGGAATATTCGCCGGGGGAATAAGGGACAGGCCTCTATTCAAGGTCTGTCCCCATGTTTAACTTAAATCACCCCCAAAAACATTTTATGAATACTCAAATCTTCATTTAATTCAGGATGAAAAGAAAGAGCCAATTGATTTTTATAACGGGCGGCAACGATGTGATTATCAATTACCGCTAACACTTGAGTTTCAGCAAACACATTTTCAATATACGGAGCACGAATAAATGTCATCGGAACTTTTCCCACACCTTCAAAACCTCCGTCGACACAAAAACTGCCGAGTTGCCGACCGTAAGCATTACGGTGAACTGTTATCGGCATTGTCTGAAAATACGTTCTGTCATCATTATCAATTTTTTCGGCAAGCAAAATCATTCCGGCACAAGTAGCCAGCGTAGGAATTCCGTCTTCAATTTGTTTTTTCAATGTTTCAAACATATCAAGTTCTTTCAGAAGCTTACCCTGAACCGTACTTTCTCCGCCCGGTAAAATAAGTGCGTCATAATGTTTATTCAAATCATCTTTTTTTCTAAGTTCTATACTCTCTACACCTAATCGATGACACATTTTCTTATGTTCTGCAAATGCACCTTGTAAAGCCAGAATTCCTACTGTCATTTATTTACCTCTTTCTGCCATAAGAAGTTCAATTTCGTCTTCGTTAATTCCTACCATCGCTTCTCCGAGGTCTTCGGAAAGTTCTGCAATCAATTTTGCATCTGTAAAATTAGTCACCGCTTTTACAATTGCGGCTGCTCGTTTTGCCGGATTTCCGGATTTAAATATTCCCGAACCGACAAATACTCCCTCTGCCCCAAGTTGCATCATCAAAGCCGCATCCGCAGGAGTCGCCACACCGCCGGCAGCAAAATTTACAACTGGAAGTCTGCCGTTTTCATGAACATATTTCACTAATTCATAAGGAACTTGCATTTCTTTTGCTTCATTAAAAAGCTCATCTTCACGCATGCTTACTAATTTTGCAATCTGACTGTTCATTTTTCTCATATGACGTACAGCCTGTACAATATCTCCGGTTCCCGGTTCACCCTTTGTACGAATCATACTCGCACCTTCGTTGATACGACGCAAAGCTTCAGATAAATCTTTGGCACCGCAAACAAACGGCACTTTAAAATTATGCTTGTTAATGTGATAAACATCATCTGCCGGCGACAAAACTTCACTTTCATCTATATAGTCAATTTCGATAGCTTCAAGAATCTGTGCTTCCACAAAATGTCCGATACGACACTTTGCCATTACAGGAATAGAAACTGCATTTTGAATACCTTTAATCATTTTCGGGTCACTCATACGAGACACTCCGCCGGCAGCTCGTATATCTGCGGGAATTCTCTCCAATGCCATAACGGCACACGCTCCGGCTTCTTCGGCAATTCTGGCTTGTTCCGGAGTCGTTACGTCCATTATTACACCGCCTTTGAGCATTTGAGCTAAATTCTTATTTAATTCATATCTGTTTTCTGTCATATAAATACCTCGCTTTTATTTTCTGCGAGTTCTAACAAGAAACTGATATTATTAAAAGATTCAAATTAAAGATTATTTATAATGTCACAAGAATCACAATGTCACAAAACGATATTACCTCGCTGCCGTTTCAACATCTTACGCCAGCTGTAAAAACCATATAAATCATTGATAAGAAACATGACAAAACACATTATCATGGGGACATAATCCGTTTTTTCCATTGAAGCGAGAATCCACAAAATTATTAAAATAATATCATTCACGGAATATGCGACTGCATACCAAGGGCTTCGTAAGAAAGCAAGATATGAAGCAATAAAACTTGTAGTAACAGAAATCACACTTACAATCAGATTGGCATTACCCAAAGCTTTCAAAATAAAATAAAAAAATCCCGTAACCAAAAGAGCCAGCCCACAAATTACAAACACTTGCTTTTTTGTAACACGGCTTACCTCCACTTCATCAGTTTTTTCATAAGGATGAAGCAACCAAGAAATTGTCGATAATATAGAAATCGGTGCTGACATTCCCAAATAAGTAATCGTTTCGCCGTAATAACGGAAACAATATGATACAATCCCATAAAAAACCGCAAAAATCACACTGAGTATTTGTCCGAAAACATGACCTCTGGCAATAAAAATCAATGCCGTTACACCTATAAGCGAAGCCGTAAGAGTAAAGAAATCTCTCGATGACGACAAGAAAAAAGATGTAATCACTGTCGCAATCGAGATTCCCCAAAGAAATTTTTCGCCTTTTGATAAAATACAAAACGGATTTTTTATCATGAATTAAGTCTCCGCCCCCAAAAAAAGCATTCACTTGTACATCTGTTTATATCCGACAATACACTTTTGAACACTCTTGTTTTTTCTCTTTGCCCGATAACAAATAAAATATTTGCGGAAACTAACTTATTTGCAAAATAAAGTCAAATTACAGTACAACTGACATTTATAAAAAGGTCAGTTTGTGTTAGATTATTAATGTCAGATTAAAAAATAAGGATTCGCATATATGCTTACATATTCACTTGATGAAAAAGGCACAAAACCAATTTACGAATTTCTGTATGAATGTATAAAAAACGACATACTTTCCGGAAATCTTTCACCCGACGAAAAACTACCGTCAAAACGTTCTTTTGCCAAAAACTTGGGAATAAGCGTTATTACCGTAGAAAATACATATTCTCAACTGACAGCCGAAGGTTTTATTTATTCACTGCCGCAGAAAGGTTTTTTTGTAGCAAACATAAAAAGCATAATGCAAAAAAAGAATCCGCCGGCAAAAAACTATACGGAAGAAAAAGCTCACGGACACAAAAAATACGACATTGATTTTTCCGGAAATCAAACAGATTCACAGAACTTCCCCTTTTCGATATGGGCAAAACTCATGCGTGAAGTTCTTACGCAACGACAAAATGATTTAATGAAAACTCCTCCTGCCGGCGGTATTTATGAATTGCGAAAAGCGATAGCCGTACATTTAAAAGATTTTCGAGGAATGAAAGTTTCACCGCACCAAATTATCATAGGAGCCGGGACTGAATATCTTTACGGACTGCTTATTCAATTTCTCGGTTTTGACAAACACTACGGAGTAGAAAATCCCGGATACAGCAAAATCGCCAAAGTTTACAAAAGTTATAATGTAGAATGTTCATTTATCAATATGGATAAATCCGGAGTTTGCATTGACGAACTGGAAAAAACATCAACTGATATAATCCATATTTCTCCGTCACATCACTTCCCTACCGGAATCGTAATGCCGATAAGTCGCAGATACGAATTATTAGCTTGGGCTGCCTCATCTCCGTCACGCTACATAATCGAAGATGATTACGACAGTGAATTTCGCTTCTCCGGTCGTCCGATTCCTACATTACAAAGTATCGATATTTCGGGAAAAGTAATCTACATGAACACTTTTACAAAAACGCTGACATCTACAATTCGAATAAGTTATATGGTACTGCCGCCTGATTTAGCAGAAAAGTTTCATTCAAAACTCGGTTTTTATTCATGCACAGTCCCTACATTTGAACAATTCACATTGGCAGCATTTATTCGTGAAGGTTATTTTGAAAAGCACATAAATCGAATGCGAAAACTTTATCATACAAAACGAGACTTAATCATAAATGCACTTCAAAACAATAATTACGCCGATAAAATCGAGATTTCGGAGGAAGATTCCGGCTTACACTTTTTAATGCGTTTACATTCCGATATCTGCGATGATAATTTTTTGGAACGACTGGAAAATCACGGTATAAAAATGATTGCACTTTCAGCTTATTACAAAAATCCGCCGGAAAATGCTCAACACTACTTTGTAGTAAACTATACTTCGATTGCACAAGAAAAAATTGCAGAGGCAATAGAACGAATCTTTGATTGCGTTTAACTTTAACGGAGAAAAATATGATTATCAGTGATGAATTAAAAGAAAGAATACGAAATCTTGCGGATAAATATGAAAACACAAACTTTTACAACGGCGACCCAAGTTATGTTTTAAGACGTTATAAAAATATTGATGATATTGAATGTGCCGGATTCATCGCCGCAGTTTTAGCATTCGGAAGGCGTGAAATGTTCTTGCAAAAAATCAACCAGATATTAGATACGGCTGATAATTTTAACGGTCCGGCAAACTGGCTGAAAACCGCTTGCTATAAAAAAACTTTTCTCCCGGATAACGAAGATTACAATAAAAAGTTTTATCGTTTCTACTCCTATGCAGATTTCATCGATTTATTTGACATTATGAATAGAATTTTAAACAAAAGTGCAACATTGGGAAAATATTTTGCCGGACTTCTTGCAGAACACAACAACAACCTCCATCTTGCCGGCTTGATTTGTGAGACTTTTAAAGATTGCAAAATTGTTCCGCACGGGAAAAACTCCGCAAATAAACGTATAAATATGTTCTTACGTTGGATGGTCAGAAAAAACTCCCCTGTAGATTTAGGGATTTGGGATTGGTACAGCCCGGCTGATTTAATTATTCCGCTGGATGTTCATGTAATTCAAGAATCGATAAAACTCGGACTGTTACCGCCTAAAAGCAACGGGACATTAAAAACTGCAATACAACTGACAAATATTATGAAACAAATATGGCATGATGACCCATGCAAAGCCGATTTTGCACTTTTCGGGATGGGAGTAGATAATTCTTTGTAAGAGAAAAATCTTTTAATGACGACTTTCGTTCGTTTACGTTGCGAACTCTCCGATTTACATTCGTTTTTATTTCCTATCACAGGATAGCTATTATTGCGATAATCAAGCTAAAATATATTTTTACCTATCTTTTTGTAAAAAACGATGAAACATTATTTTTTGTAAACCAAACTTTCGAAAAGTTTCTCTTATAAATCTTCCAAAAAGCTTTCTCGTTCAATTTTCTCTGTTTTTCGAGCTTCCATTTCTTCATCGGTCGAAGAAAGTGATTTCCATGTTTCCATGTCGGTATATTTTAAAATACACGGTTTTTCTATTTGAACACGTATAGAATCATTTTCCCAACTGGCTTTTTTAGGTTCAAGACTTGTGGCATTACCGTATTTATCCGTTAAACTTTTCAGAAGCGAGTAATAACCAACCTTTGTATCACTTAACTGTAAATAAATATGAAAAAGCTTATCTTCGTTAAAATGAAAATATGCCTTTTCTATATATCCGCCGTTTTTACGTTCTCCGTAAACTGTAAGTATTTGTTTGTCCGGCTCAATTCGCACTGATAAAACTTCTTCTCTGACATTTTTCAACAAATTATCATCTTTTATTGCTTCTTTTACATCATTCATGCTCATTCCGAATGAATATTTTTTATAACCGTTCGGAAGTTCTTCTGCAAAAGTCGGTATTGAAATCAGAAAAAAGCAAATTATTAAAAAAAATATTTTTGGTTTAACCACAAATAGCCTCTATTTTTTGATAAATTTCATTCTTTTTAATACAATTTTCACCCATTTTATTGAGCTTTTCATAATCGCCGGTCATAGATGACATAAACAAAATTCTCGTATCTGAAGAGATTTCTTCCTTTAATGTATAACTGAAACCTCCCGGTACTCGAAAATTTGCAACAACAATATCATAATGATTATTTTTTAACATTGTTTTTGCTCGTCCTATTGATTCTGCCAAAGATATTCCGCAATCATAATTAACAACTTTATTCATTAAAGAAAAAGCAAAATTAGCATCATCATCTACAATTAAGACTTTCTTATACATCTATAAATCCTTTAAAAAAGATAAACACATTACTTTTTCGGTAAAAAATACTTTTTTAATAGTATGAGACTGATTTTTATTAGAAATATTTTCTTTAATTATGCTAAAAATATCAGAAACAAGGAGTATACAATGAAAAAAATAATAAGCACGCCTTTAGCTCCCAAAGCAATCGGTCCATACAATCAAGCAATTTTAAGCGGAAATACTTTATATTTATCCGGACAGATTGCCTTGTCACCTCAAACCGGCTGCCTTGTGGGAGACAATATTAAAGAACAAACATTACAATGTCTGACTAATATAAATTCAATATTGCAAGAAGCCGGTTTTGATAAAAGTGACATTGTTCGGGCCGTAATCTATTTGACAGATATCAATGATTTTGCAGAATGCAATGAAATCTACGGTAATTTCTTTGACAAAGTCACTACTCCGGCACGTACAACAATTGCCGTTAATGCATTGCCAAAGAATGCAAAAGTTGAAATTGAAATTACCGCATCTAAAAGTTAGTTTTTTCGCAAAAAATATCTTCTATCGAAAGATTCTTTCCTTTATGCTTTACATAATGGCAGCCGATTTTTTCACAAATTTCAGCTGCTTCTTTTTCTGTTGTTTTGCAAAAAAGTTGCATTTTCTTCCATAAAATCATTTCGACTTCTTCAAGCATTATCGAAGATGTGTTGCGTGATAAATGGAAGCATTGAGAATTATCAGAATCATTTGTCACTATAAAGTTTTCTTTCAGCAATTGAAAAAGCAATGTAAGTTCATCTCGCGAAATATTTAACTTATGCGAAAACTCGTCAAGCGTGATTCCGTGACCAGACTTTTTAAAATCATCATCTAATGCTTTTAAAATATAAATAATTATTCCCAGGTCATATAAAAAGAATTTATGAATTATTGGTTGTCGTAAATAAAGTTTTTCTTGCCAAACTTTTATTAATTCCACACCAAACAGTAAAACTAACCAGTTAAAATAAATCCATACAAATGCAAAAACTACAGCCGCAACGGAACCGTATATAACCCAATTCCCGATTGCAATTTTTGTATAATATGAAAAAATCCATCGTAAGATAGTCCAAAATAATGCTGATAATGCAGCAACTATCAATGCTTTTGAAAAATGAACTTTGATATTCGGAATTGCATAATAAACAAAGAAAAAGAATAATTCCAATAAAATAAAAGACAATATTCTCGAATGAAAATTATCTATTTTCGGAAATATCGGTAATAAGAAAGAACCTAAAATCTTTGAATAATAAAAATAACCGCCTAAAAGAAAAGGTAAAAAGCTCAAAAAAGCCCAATAAATTAAAATTCTTTGCAAATATGAATGACATCTTCGAACATGCCAAATACGATTTACTTGATTATCAATGGTAAGAAACAGACTCAACGATATATAAATTAATCCTATAATACCGACAAGTCCGACCGTTCCGACATTAGAAATAAACGAATCGATTATTTTAAGCAAATCAGCAGAAACATCCGGCAATAAATACTCAACAATAATTTCTGCGATTTTACCTTTATAATTTGAGAAAGCCGGAAAGATAGACGAAACATAAACAAAAACCGCAGCCAACGGAATAAGTGAAAATATAGTTTTAAATGCAAGACCGTTTGCAACAATCATAGCCTCGTCTTTAAAAAATTCTTTGGCTGTACAAAAAAGCACATTTGCGATTCTTTTAATTGCGTTGTATAAATATTCCGATAATTTAAAAATGTTTTTATTTATTTTCATATTTTCTTTAAATCATGAAGTGAATCTGACGGCAATAAATCTGCAACAGAAACTATTTTATATTTAAAATCTTTATTTGCCATTAATACCGGAAAATCATTACCGAATTCTGTCATAAATTGACGACATACTCCGCACGGCGGTAAAATTTCTTCGCTGTCCAATCCTACAATCGCAATAGCAGCAATTTTTCTGGCTCCGGAAGATATTAATTTAGAAACTGCAGTGATTTCTGCACATATACCGGCAGGATAAGAACGATTTTCAATATTACAACCGCTGAAAATTTCTCCGTTTTCCGATAATACCGCAGCTCCGACTCTGAAGTTGGAATACGGAGAATAACTTTGTTCTCCTGCAATACAAGCTGCTTTCAATAATTTTTCTAAATCTTCAGTTTCAATTTTATGCATTATTAATCCCTAATAAATAATTTTGTAAAAAACACTTAACTATAAATGACTTTCATTCATTTGACAATGAATAAAATTACTGTTATCCTTTTTAAAATTTGGTACTTACCAAAAATGATTTTACATCAATAAAAAGTGAGGGAAAAATTGAAATTCTCAGATATTTACGATAATAAAAAAGGAAAACACATTATATCCTATGAAGTTTTTCCTCCGAAAAATGACATGGATTTTACCGGTTTATACCAAACTATTGAAGATTTAAAAGATATTAATCCTGATTATGTTTCCGTAACATACGGAGCCGGCGGTAGTAACAGAGATAAAACTCTTGAGATTGCGTCTACAATAAAAAATAAAATGGGAATAGAAGTTGCCGCACATTTAACTTGTGTAAATGCAACAATCCAAGATACAGATATAATGCTAGAACGATTTAAAAAAGAAAATATCGAAAATATCTTGGCTTTACGCGGCGACCCTCCTTACGGACAAGAAAATTTCACTCAGACAATCGGCGGTTTTGCTTATGCTTCACAATTAATTGAGCATATTAATAAAAACGGAGATTTCGGAATTGCAGCAGCCGGTTACCCTGAAAAACATCTGGAAGCCCCTTCATTAGACGCAGACATCGAAAATCTTAAACGAAAAGTCGATAACGGTGCGACAAATGTTATTACGCAATTATTCTTTAATAACGAAGATTTTTATAAGTACCGCGAGTTGTGTTGTAAAAAAAATATCAAAGTAAAAATAGAACCGGGTATCATGCCTATCTTAAATTTTAAATCAGTTCAGAGAATGGTTAGTTTGTGCGGTGCGAAAATTCCGGAAAAATTGTTAAACGATTTAGAAAAAAATCAAGACAATAAAGATGCAATAGAAAAAATCGGAATCGATTATGCCATCGAACAGATTTCAAATCTACTTGATAATGAAATTGATGGGATTCACTTTTATGCCATGAATAAATCAAAAGAAATAAAAAAGATTTATCATGCATTGGAAAATAAGATTATCAGATAAACTTATGAATAAAACAAACCGAAAGAAATATGGTGTTTTATAAAATTATAAATAGGATACGACAATATGGCATCAAGAATTATTAATTATCCTCCTAATGCGATTATTTACTTTAACGGCGATAAAGCTAATTCCGTTTACCTTGTAAAAGAAGGACAAGTAAACCTGGAATCTCAAGATATAGAAGATGGCTCTTTAATAAAAGATGAAATTAATACTGGAGAATTCTTTGGGGTAAAATCGGGTTTAATTCGTTTTCCCAGAGAAGAAGATGCCAGAGTTTCCGTAAAATCTCAAGTAATTGAGTTTTCTACAGATGAATTTGAACAATTAATAACAAAGAATACCAATATTATTTTAAAAATGTTGAAGTCTTTTTCCAATCAATTACGCAGAACCGGAAAACAAATGCAAAAATTGGTTACAAATAAAACGGAAACCGATCCGGTTTCCGGTCTTTTCTTGATTGGAGATTATTATTATAAAACAAAAAAATATACCAAGGCTTTGACGGTTTATAATCGTTTTTTAACATATTACGGAACACATCCGTTTGCCGAACATGCCAAAAAGAGAATTACAGAAGTTAAAGAAGCTTTTGAAAATTTCGGTGACGGCGGCGGTCCTACTCCTAATATTGAAAACATAACCTTTTAATTAAAAGAGGATAGTATGAGCAGCAGTACATTAGACTTTGGAATCGGACTTTTTGGAAAATTTGGAAAAACTTTCAAAAAAGAAGAAATTATATTTTGTGAATATGAACCGGGTAATTCATTTTTCTTTTTACTTGAAGGAAGAATAAAAGTTACAAAGATTTCTGCAGATAAAGAAAAAACGCTGGATATTTTATCTCCGGGTGAAATATTCGGTGAGATGGCAATTCTTGAAGATGCTCCGAGAAGTGCAACCATGATTGCACTTGATGAAGTAAAAGTGTTGGAATTTAATAAAGCAAATTTTAATGGATTGATGCAGTCAAAACCGGAATTAGCAATTAAACTACTGAGAGCATTTGCTAAAAGAATTTACGACCAAAAACGTAGATTAATGATTCTTACTTTAAACGAACCGGACATTAAAATAATGGATGTCTTTTTAATGTTGGCTGAAAATAAAGGAATCGATATCTATAACTCTAAGGATATAAGATTTGATATCACGGCAGAAGATGTCGCTAACTGGTGCGGTATGGATAAATCGAAATGTAGTCAGATTTTATCTCATTTTCAAAAGCAAAACAGAATTGTTTTAGCTCAAAACAGTATTACGGTAACTAACATTAATGATTTTTACAGAATGGTAAATTCTAAACGAAAATCATTAAAAAAATAAGAGAATAAAAGTGCAAAAGATTCATTTGTTTGGAAAAATTCTTGGGCTGGCTTGCGGTATAATTGTTACGGGAAATCCTGCAGGTGCAATCTTGGCGTGTTTAATGGGGCATTTTTTGTTTGATTACAAAGAAGAAATAACTCAGGCTCAAACAAATGACTTTTTAGAAGACCCGTCCGGTGCCGGAAATACGCTAAACTGTATCTTAAAATTATGTGTATTAGAAATAAAAGATCTTTCATTATCAGGTTTAAATATAATGAAAGATTTTTTTATGGAACAATTTCATTTTGACCTAACAGAAATAATGCTCATCGAGAGAAAACTCTCATATATTATTGAAAACCGTAATAATATAGACCCAAATTATTGTTACAATATAATAAATATGTATTGCTCCCAATCTGAAAAAGAAAAAATCATTAGATTATTATTTATATTGCTGAATCAAGAAATGGAAATATCACTTTCAAATGTGAAAAAGATTTCAGAAGCAGCAGAAAAATTGCATTTGCACAAACAAGAATATCTAAATATACAAAATGATTTTTTTGATGCAGATTATGTATACTATAAAATTCTCGGTATTTCTCCACAGGCCGGATTAGGAGAGATAAAACGAACTTATCGTAAGCTCGTAACTTTGTATCACCCAGATCATGCCGGAGAAAATTACGATAAGGAAAAGTTTCAAAAGATAACAGAAGCATATAACTATCTTATAAAACTTGCAAAATATAAATAGTCGCTTTTTACCGTTTATAAGGATAATTTATGAAAGACGTATTAAGCATAATTTTAGGCGGCGGTCAGGGACAACGCCTTTTCCCGTTAACAAAAGACCGTTCTAAACCGGCAGTTCCCGTATGTGGAAAATATAGATTAATTGATATTCCGGTCGGAAACTGCTTAAATTCTCATATAAATAAAATTTATATCCTTACTCAATTTAATTCTGCTTCATTAAACAGACACATAAGCCATACATATAGATTTGATGATTTTCATAACGGATTTGTAGATATTTTAGCTGCAGAGCAATCTATTGAAAATCGCAGTTGGTATCAGGGAACTGCCGATGCCGTTCGGAAAAATTTACGGCATATCCAAGACGACCCTAATATAAAATATATTTTGATTCTATCCGGAGATCAAATATATTCAATGAATTTTCAAAAGCTTATTCACAACCACATACGAAATAAAGCAGATATAACGATAGCAGTTACTCCGGTAAAAAGCAAAAAAGTGTCGTCGTTCGGATTAGTAAAGATGACAGAAGACACGGTGATTTCAGACTTTATAGAAAAACCGGAAAATACGGAGATACTTAATGATTTTAACTGTAGCTCAATTATAAAAAAAGGGCTGAAAAATAAACCTTACCTGGCTTCGATGGGAATTTATCTTTTTAATAAAGATGTTTTGTTTGACGTATTAAATAATGATTTAGATGATTTCGGCAAAGACATAATTCCGGCGGCAATCAAAAATAAAAAAGTTTGCGGGCATATATTTTACGGTTTTTGGGAAGATGTCGGAACTATTAATTCTTTCTGGAAAACTCATATCGGTTTTACTAAGTTTTTGCCCAATTTTGACTTAAATCATACTTCACTTATTGCACATTATAAGCATTTACACGGAACTAAAATTTATAACAGCTCTTTTGACGAAACGCTTTTATGTGAAGGTTCAATTATTAATAATGCAAATATTTCATCTTCCGTAATAGGAGGACGCTCAATTATTCAATCCGGCGTACAAATCAAAAAAAGTATTTTAATGGGAGCCGACTATTACGAAAATAATAAAACGAAAAAAAACAATAAATTAAACAACCTGCCCAATATAGGAATCGGCGAAAATACAATCATTGAAAATGCGATTATAGATAAAAACGTTCGAATCGGAAAAAATTGCGAAATTACAAATAAATCAAATGTCAAATATTTTGACGGTGAAAACTTTTTTATACGAGACGGAATTATAATTATACCCAAAGATTCTCAAATCCCGGACAATACGCAAATCTAAACTTTTTTACGGACTGCGGTAATTCTGTCCAATCCGGCGTAATCTTTCAATGTTTCAATTACACAAAAAGACATATCATCAAAGATTTTATGCATTGCCTCTTTTTGGTCAAAACCATGTTCCATAATAAGTAAACCGTCTTTCTCTAAAAATTTTTCGGCAAAACTTTTCAACTCTCGATAAAAAATCAACCCGTCTGCACCTCCGTCCAATGACAAAACCGGATCATCTGCATCGTGACGTTTTAATAGTTGCGTTACATCTTCAGTCGGGATATACGGCGGATTAGATAATATCAAATCATAAGAAAGAGCCGGCTCAAATTTAAAAAAGTCTTTTTCAATAACACTCACGTTTACATTGTTAATTTCGATGTTGCGTTTCAAAATTTCGACAGCCTCATTGCTGACTTCTACAGCCTCAACATTCCAAGTCGGTTTATGTTTTGCGACAGTCACACAAATAGTTCCGCTGCCGGCTCCCACATCCAATACACGTATTTTTTTGTCGATATTAAGATTTAATACATATTCTACCAAAAACTCTGTTTCCGGTCTCGGAATCAATACGTTATCGTTTACTTCAAATCGTAAATCATAAAAATCTCGAAATCCCAAAATTGCAGCAACGGAACGGCCTTTTTTACGTTCATTTACGGCAGCAACAGCTGATTTCTCGATTTCATAATCTATACACATTTCTTGAGACAAAAGCAAAAATGAACTCAACGATTTTTTTAGTAACCATGATAAAATTAATCGTGCTTCCATTGTCGGATTTTCAACAAACGAGCATTCTTTAAGCTCTTGAATTAATTGCAGATTTAAGATTTTCAATGTCATTTTTCACTGCCTTCATCATAAACCGGAAAATATATTTTAAATTCCGTTCCTACTCCGAGTTGTGAATTAACTTCTAAAAATCCGTTGTGACTGCTGATTATGTTGTGTACCATCAATAAACCTAAGCCCGTACCTTCGTTTTTCTTTTTTGTTGAGAAAAACGGATTAAAGATTTTTTCTTTAGTTTCTTTGGACATTCCCACTCCCGTATCTGAAACGGACAAAACATAACAATCTTTAGTTTTCATAGTTAATGACGGCGGAACATTATTGATATAATCAAGAGTTATTGTTAAAACGCCTCCCCATTCCGATTTATTATCCGAAAGCATAATTGTCATTGCATGACTTGCATTTATACATAGATTTAACAACATTTGTTCCAGTGAATTACTTTCGCCTTTGATTTCGGCTTCGGTACAATTTATGACAGTTTTTATTTCAATGCAATGTGTGATTGATGCACGACATACATTTACCGTATTAAGAATTACATCTTTTAGATTAACACACTTCATTTCTGAAATATTATTCTTTGAAAGTGAAACTAATTTTTTTGATAAATCGGTTGCTCTTGTTACCGATTTAGAAATTAAATCTAAATATTCATTATAATTTTGTGCATTTAATGAAACTACATTATCGTTTTCCTGACCTTCCAAATGCAACAAAGATACAGTTCCGGAAATCCCGCCTAAAATATTATTAAAATCATGAGTAATTCCGGCGGCAAGCATTCCAACCATTTCGAGTTTTTGTAAATGCATTAATTGGCGTTCTTTTTCAATAAGTGAAGTAATATCATCAACTCTTATAACAACACGCTCTCCGATTTCATTCAAAGGACAGAAAATTAAATTAATCATCTTATTTTTTTCGACCGGAATCATCATTTTTTCTAAACGACATTGTTTTTCTAATACACAATCAATCTCTTGCTTATAATTTGCAAAAAAAGGTAAAGACTCAAATATATTCTTACCGGCGATTTCATCACAGCCTCTTACTGAAATAAAGTTTAAAATCTGAGGCGTATAAATCTCTATTTTATAATTTGAATTTACTACTATTACTCCCGAAAGCATTGAATTTATGACATGACGAAAATATTGCATTACTCTTTCAGTTTTGCGTTTACTTTGTTCCGCATTCAAAAGGTCTCTGTAATTACGCAATCCGGAAATAACGGTTGTATATAATTTTTGAGCCGTTAATTCTGTTTTTTCTTTATAATCATTAATATCGTACTCATCAATAACTTCACGTTCCGGTGCGTGTCCGGGCATTCCGGTTCTGAAAACAATACGTACCAACGAGTTTTTCAAATCTTCTCTTATATACTTTACAACATCCAAACCGGAAGTGCTGCTTTCCATTACAACATCAAGAAGAATCAATGCGATGTCAGGATTTTCTTTTACAATACTGCGAGCTTCGGCTCCGGAATATGCACTGATAATTTCCAAAGGTTTTTCTAAGAACTTTACATTTTTTAATACCAATTCCGTGATTTTATGAATCTCAAGCTCATCATCTACAATAAGAATTTTCCAACTTTTTATTTCATGTTCGCTTTCATTAAATTCAAAATACATTTTTTCCATATCAGCGATATCTCCGATTTTTAATTTTCTGAGTTTTGATTATTATCATTTTTCGTTGCTTCCCGTGAAGCTATATTTGGAAATGTTATTATAAAAGTTGCTCCGTCATCCAACGAAGAATTACATTGAATTGTACCTTTCAGACGTTCCATGACTAAATTATAAACAATATACAATCCGAGACCTTTTTCCCCCTTTCCGGTTTTTGTAGTAAAAAACGGATTGAAGATTTTATCAAGATTTTCTTGCGGTATTCCGTGACCGGTATCTTTATACATTAATTTGACCGTTTCATCATTTTCCATGCTTACCGAAATATTGATAACGCAATTATCTTTTTTATCAAAACCGTGAATAAATGAATTGAGTATCAGATTTGAAATGATTTGAAAAAAAACGTCCGGATAACTGTTTATCAAAAAAGGTGTCGGACAATCTAAAATAAACTCATGTGCAATATTTTTAAAACGTGCTTTTTGCGTTTGATAAATCATATTCAAATAATTTCTTAAATCAAACTGACATAATTCATTTTCTGATTGTTCTTGTAATATCACCTTAAAATTATTAATTAACGCAGCTATACTTTCTAAATTGTTAGAAATCATAGACAAAGAATCTTGCGTATTATCATAAAGTTCTTGAAAGTCTTTTTTTGATATATCAGATTTTTTTATTTGATTGTTAAATTGATAAAATGAATCTCGCAGTATAGAAGCTGATGTTATCGCAATTCCTAACGGCGTATTTATTTCATGCGAAATCCCGATTATTACGGATTTTAACGATGTCATTTTTTCAGTTTGAATCAATTGATTTTGAGAACGCTGTAATTGTAACAGAGATTCGTTTAAAGATTCCGTACGTTTTGTGATAAGTTCTTCTTGCTGTTCATTTATTCTGCGAAGTCTTGTTTCATTTTGCTTTTGCTTTGTAATATTGATAAATATTGCTTTTCCGCCGATGATGTTGTTGCCTTTATCTTTGCATGTTGTCCAAACTACACGAACAAAACATTTGTTACCCCATTCGTATTCATAAGGCCCGCCGAAATTATATTTCAATAATCTTTCAATATTGGCACAACCGCCGATTTTATCTTTTTCGGAACTAAAAAGTTCGGTCAAAAAGAAACCGTCTTTTAATATCTTAGTTTCCAGTCCGAGCATTTTGCACCCGATAGAATTACAATATGTAATTTTTCCTTGCAAATCAAATTTCAAGATTCCTTGTTCTTGTAAATACGTTAATTCCTTATATTTTTTTTGAAGCTCTTTATTTTTTTGCTTCAGTAATTTTATTTTTTCCGAATGAATATTTTTCTTTCCGATAGATAATTGAAGTCTGTCTCTGCAACTTAAATAGGTTTTAAATAATTTTTGCAGTAACAATTCACTTTCTGCGGAAAATATTTGTTTTTGTGATGACGTTTCCAAATACAAAACCATTTCGATTTTGTCTGCATTATTATCTTTAGATTCAAACAGAGGAATACAAAAAACGTTTCTAGGTTTATATTTTTTTAAATATCTGTCATAAAAAACGATATTGTGCCATTTTTTATCATTCAGATTTACACTGCAACCGTTATCGCAAACAAATGAAATTAAATATTTCGGAAACTTTTCTGCGTTAATATCAGAAAGCGACATTCCTTCTGCAATTTCATTATTATAAATTTTATGTTCCATCGCAGAAATTACCGGTTTTCCGCCCTTATCAAAAGAAATTGCCAAACAAATATCTGTTTGAAATAAAAACGCAACTTGTCTGATAAAATTGTGAATCAAATCGGCAACATTGGAAACTGCATTTAATTCTTTTATGAAAGAATCAAATATCTCATTTTCATTAGTCGTATCTTCTATGTTTTTCAAAATTATTTTATCTTCAAGCTGTATTTCATAACGAGTTTTTAAATAGTTTGTTACGCCGAAATATCCGAGAGAACTAAAAAACTGAATCGCTTTTTTAAAGTAAACAGAAGCGACAATTTTGTCTCCGTTATGTAATTGTTGTTTTATTAATAAAAGGGCACATAAACCGGCATCAAGATAATTTTCTTTTTTCACACTTTCTTCTAATGCCTCGTAGTACCACTTGTTTGATAAAATAGAATTATTATTTAATTCTGCAAGAATTCCGCAAAGTATATAAGATTTTATTTCAAGATTTTCAGCTCCGTTATCTCGACATCTTTTTAAAAGATTGGCAATTTTTCTAATCTTTTGAAGTCCGCTTTTTTTGCTGATTGTACCGTTTACTATTGCAAGTTTGAGCAACATCGCTTGGTATAAATAATTCTCTGCAAAAAACGGATAAAATTGCTTTTTTTCTATCACACATTCAGAAATAACATCGGTTTTCTCTTCCAATACAGCCAAAAATAATTCCAATGTATAATAATAACCGACAAAGAAATGTTCTTTTGCCGATTGCGGGATTCTGTAGATTTCCGGTAATATACTCCACATTCGCTCCGAACCGTCAGACAAGCTTTTTATTATTTCAAGTGAAATATTGTGTAAATATGCAGTCGGATTATTTATGCTTTGATCGAAAAAATTGTTTACCCGACAATTTACCGTCGTAAGAATTTGTTTTAAATGCATTCCGGAAAAACAAGAATACAACGGCAAAATATTATTACAAACAATTCCGAAAGTAGAACAACCGTAATCATTTTCATAATTAACAGCTCGATTTATCCAAGAATGAATTTGGTCGTGCGATAATTTCCAATGTGCAGCAAAAAATACGGCAAAGAAAATTGTTTGTGACACAAATTCAACTCCCTTTATTTCATCCAACATTGCCAACGCCGTTTGAGCCAGAAAAACTCCGTCTTCAAAATTGTGCTGTTCTTTTACCAAAAGACTTCCGTACAAAGCAAATGCAAACGGCGAAATAAAACTTTTACCGTGCTCCAATGTGAAGTCGACCATTTTGCATGTAAGAAAAATTGCGTCTTTTTTTCGCAAGAAAAAAATAATCGGAATCATTTTGGCAAGATAACGCATTATTAATATATCTTCCGGATTTACCATTTCCGGCTTTTTTTCAAAGTCATTCAAGTTTTGAAGCTTTTTCTTTAATAAATATTGTTTTCGACGCAAAGTTAATGTCGAAACATTTGTCGGAACTGTAAAACCAAGTTTTTGCAATGCGGAAACACAAAGCTCTATTGCTTCATCAATCTGTCCGATTTGTTGAAAATATTCTGCAACATATTCCTGAACTTCGAGCTTTTCATAATTACTGTGGTATTCATCAATATTTAAATGATTATAAAAATCCAACATCATTTCATAATTTCTACTGAAAAAACTGTGAATTGTTGCTAAACAATAAAAATGACATTCATCTTTATACCGACTGAGTTTTTCATAACCGTATAAATCAACAACTTTGCAACATAATTGAAAACCGTATTCAAAAGCTGCGGTAAAATTAGCTTTTTCTATTACCCTAATAAACAAATCTAACAAAAATTGCCGTTGCTCTTCGTTTAGATTTTCAAATGCAAAGAAAACATGGTCAATCATCGTAAAACTGAAATCTTCGGTTGTACCGGATTGGATAAAATCAAGAACAATCAAAGAATGAAAATCTTTTAATTTATGTTCGGGAATATTCGTGTAAATAAAATGACGTTCTTCTTCATGTTGAAAATAAATGTAACCGTTACGTTGAACAATAAAGTTTTTGCAGTCATTTAAAATTTTATAAATTTCCGACGTTTTAAGTTTTAATATTTTTCCTATTTTGAGATTTTCCACTCCGGTCGGAAAACATGATAACAACTGGATAAATTTTATAAACTCTCCGTTTTTATTTTCTAATAAAGAATTTACAGTGCTTATGTTAGGTACAAAGAAATTTGAAGCCAACTCTGTATTAAAATGTAATCTGCTGTCAGAATATGAAATAATGCCTTTTTTATACCAGCTTTGAAGAATATATTTCATAATATCCAATTTCCCGCCGGATTTCTGAATCAAAACATCGGCAGCCAATAAAGTCTCGGATGTATTACAATGAAAAGAAGCCGCTATCAATCGAGAAGCATCTGTTTTCGATAAAACCGGAAGACTTATTTCTGCAAAAAACACATTATCCAAATCAAGCTTTTTCTTAATATTTGCTCTGTCATCTTCAGAAATAGGTAATAAAAACATTAAGTGACAACAACGACTCAATAGATATCGAATAATTTTCAGTTCTTCTTCCATTTTTGAATTAAGTCCGGAAGCATAAATTGTCAAAGTTCCGAAATTTTCCGTGAAAAAATATAAGATTCGTGCCGTTAGATAGAAGAAATAATGACGAAAATGAACGTTTACCAAATCGTTATCACTTTCCTTGTCTTTGTCATGGGGGTAAATATTTTTCAATTCCGGAAATAAAGTCGCGAATTGTTGCAAATATGCTTTGACATCTTTTTCGGATTTTAGAAATTCGATAAATTTTGAATCTTTGTCTTCAATTTTTATACGAGTTATAATCTGATTTAAAAGTATCAAAATACCGTGAAACGGAAATCTTCCGCTGACCGGTGAAAAATCTATATTAAAATAATAACCGCCGGATTTATTAACCATTTCATTAACATTTTCTAAGAAAGCTTTTTTTCCGCAACCTTCTTCGCATTTCATAAAAACTACACGTGTTTCTGCCAATGAAATATGTTTATTATACCAATTTAGCTCTTCCAGTTGTGCGTGATATCCAAAAAGCTTTCTTGTAAGCTTAAAATGTCCGCAGTCTTTAGCTCCGGGAATAAACTTAATTTCCGGATTAAAATTTTCCAAATCAAAACAAATTGCAGTCGCTGTCTGATAGCGGTCGTCCGGCTTTTTTTCCAACAACTTCATAATAATTGCAGAAATCCATTCGGGAACTTCTTGTTTTATAACATGCGGTTCCGTCGGTTTTTCAAAAGCTTGTGCATACAGCAACTTTTCGGGAATAGAACTTTCAAACGGGAAACGTCCAGTAAATATGTAGTAAAACATTATTCCCAACTGATAAAAAGACGTTCGTAAATCTACTGTTGCGTATATTTTTCCGGTAAGTTCCGGCGGAAGATATTTTAAAACATCTAATGTGTAATGATGATTTCCGGGAAAGAATGTTTCACCTTCATTTAATATTGCCGTATCACCCAAAGAAAAGAAAAGAGTTTCTTCATTGTTATTTCTTAAAAGCGTAGTATCAAGCCTTATTCCGAAATGGATAATATTTTTCTTTTGTAATTCATTTAATGATTTTGCCGCAACTTTAAATAAATGAATCTTTTCATCTATAGATAATGATTGCGTTTCCAATAAACGATTCAGAAAAACGCCGTCACAAGACTCGTAAATTATCGCACAATGTCCGTTTTGAGTATCCGGCAAACGAAGAGTCGCTTTATATCCTATCAATTCTGCAGTCTTACATTCTTGCTTCAATTGATTGATTTCGTCATCAAATAAATGCATGGTTGTCGATTGTTTTATTAACACAACGGTGTTATCTGATTTTCTGCGAGCCCAATAAAAAGATTTTCCTGAAACGGTACCGAGAGATTCAATAATAAGGTAGTCCGGCAGAATATCCATATTTTTTTCCTTCAAAAGTCGACAGCATTATTTTTTATTATTAAAAACTTATACTATAGAATAAAAGATTACAACTAAAAACATTTTGATTTAGAAAATCAAAAAATATTAAGTAAAAAAAATTACCTAAAGAGATTTTTTCTTTAACTTATCGTTTATTTACTTGCCGTTTATATAAAAACAAAAAATGTCTGATATACTTAATTAATATACTTATTAAAAACGATTAAATATCAATCAAATGTTTGTTTTTACATTTTGATACTTAATAAATTGAGAGATTAAAAATGTCACTGTTAAAATCAATATTCTTGCTGATTTTTCTGCACATTATATTTTTTACAAATGCCGTCTCTTACGAGGAACTTTTCAAAGGATATTTGAAAAACGATTTGAATGCACAGAAATTACAATTGGAATTAGATTCTGCACGTAATAATTTACAGCTGTTTTATTATCAAAATCTTGTAGACTTTACACTGGGAGCAAACGGAACATTTACTTTTTCTGAAGATGAAGTTGCATTAGATTTTACACCGGAATTGTCATTGAAACTTCCGGAATGGCGAAATACTTCGTTTTCTTTTAAACTACCGACAAACATTCCGATTACCGGCAACGATATTTCCGAAACTTCGTATGTTCCGGATGTTTATGTTTATGCACAAACTGATATTTTCCCGTTCAAAAGAAATATTACGGCTAAATATGTTCAGCAAATTTCATTGAAACGTTCAATCTTGGAAAAAGAGCGTTTGGCAGAACAACAAAATCTCGTAACTCGAATATCATTTCTTACCCTGTTAAAAGAAGCTTTTCAGGCAAAATACAATATTGATGAAGCTCAAGTTGACCACAATGATGCAATACGAGATTTAAAATTGGCAAAACTGCAAGGATATGATGAAAGCAGTTTGGAATACAAGCGATTAAATCTTGTTGTATCGAAAAAACTTCGACTTATCGAAGAACAAAAACGTACGTATCAACAAAAACTTCAACGGCTTGCAATGGAATGCGGTATTGAAATTGACGAATTGCCGTCAGACATTCCGGAAGAAAAATTACCCGATGTAAAATCTTTTACCTTAGAACGTTACAAAGATTATGAAAATGCAGTTTATACAAAATATAAAAATGATTTAAGCCGCCAAGCCTCTAAAAACGAGAAGAACTTTCAACTTGCCGGCGGCGTAGGATATGAAGCAAAAACAAATAATTCAAGAAATGATTATACGACAACTTCGAAATCTCATTATATCGAACCGGGACTCTCAGCCAGTTACAACGGATTTTCTGCCGATGTGGGAGTAAATATTCCTATCAGCGAAAACAGTCGACCGGAACTTACTTTTTCTATGAATTGGTCGGTACTTACGATTGCACAAACTCATTTAGAAAATAAAATAATGGCGTTGGAAGAAAAAGGCGACCGATTGGACATCGAACAAATAATTAAAGATTACAAAACAAAATTTGATGAACTTCTGTTAAAAAAAGAAACATTGGAATGGCAACGAGATACTTATAAAACTGAAGAAGAAATATATTTGCAGCAGGTACAGGAATACAGAAAACGTTATGATGCCGGTTACATTTCAAAATCTGAATATGACCGCGGTGAAATTGAATATCAAAGTGCCGTGACTCAAAATCTATTGGGAAGAATAGAGCGATTGATTTTTATATCTGAAACGGCCAATCTTTTTTTACCTTATATAAATACAGCTAAAGGAGAATAAAGTGCGTTTATCAACAAAACAAAAAGTTTTTCTGTTTACGATTTTAAGTTTGACAGCCGCAGTTATTTTATGCGTTGTCTTACGCAATTCAATAAAGAAAAAACCGGCAATCGTAAAGCTAAAGGTTCAGCAGCAAACCATAAAAAATGTTATCGATATTTCCGGAAATATTTCAGCGGCAAACTCCCAAAAACTAATGGCTTCGAGTAACAGTATCGTAGAACACGTTTTTGTAAAAGAGGGCGACTTTGTAAAAAAAGGAATGCCTTTGGTGTGGATGGACAGCCTTGAGGAAGATTATAATTTAAAAGTAGTTGACCACAACATTGAGGAACAACGTATAAACGGTTCTAAAAAGAAACTTGAGTTGCTGCTGGCAGAACGCAAAGTAAAAGAAAAAAAGTTGCAAGATAAACAACTTTTTGCCCGTTTTGACGGAATTGTAGCAAGTTTAGACTGTAATCCAGGAGATTATTTTGAACAAGGCTCAAGTTATTTCGGCGAATTAATTGACAGAAGTTATTTGGAAGCCGTAGTAGAAATTCTTGAAGATGATGTTCAGAAATTAAAAATCGGTCAACGTGTAATATTTTCATTTCCTGCAATTGAAGACGAAGAAATTGAGGGATACGTAAAATCTTATCCCGCTGTAGGAGAAATCACCGATAGAGGTGCTACAATAGTAAGAGCTAATATCAGAATTGATAATCCGCCGGATTATCTTTTGCCCGGATATTCTTTTACCGGAGAAATTTACGTACAAGAACCGGAAAATGTGCTGACATTAAAAAATGAAGGAATAATGTTTAAAAAAGGTGAAACATTTGCAGAACGCTATACCGAAAACGGCGATACGGAATTGGTACGCATAAAAGTTGAGCCGCTAACAAAAGGCGTTGCAAAAATCCTTGAGGGACTGAAAAACGGCGATGTCATAAAAGCACAACGAGAAGAATCTAAAGGTAAAAACAAACGAAAAGGCGGTCCCGGCGGTCCTCCTCCGGGCATGAGACGATAAAAGAGAATGCTATGAATAATACAAACGAAAATGAATTGGTAATACTTCGAGATGTATGGAAAATCTTTTCAATGGGAAATACGGAAGTTCAAGCTTTGCGAGGAGTTTCACTTTCTATTCATCGAGGTGAAATTTTATCCATTATGGGACCGTCCGGTTCCGGGAAATCAACTTGTATGAATATGATTGGCTGTCTTGACCGACCGACAAAAGGTGATGTCATCATTAACGGAAGAAATACGGCGACAATGAATGAAAATGAATTGGCTACATTTCGTAACAAGACAGTCGGTTTTGTATTTCAGCAATATTTTTTATTACCAAATCTGAATGTTTTGGAAAATGTAATGTTGCCGTTGCGTTATCAAAAAATCCCGATAGAAGAACGACGTGAACGTGCGCAAGAGGCTCTTGTGCGTATCGGTTTGGCGGACAGACTTACTCACAAACCAAATGAACTTTCGGGCGGGCAGCGTCAACGTGTAGCAATAGCCAGAGCCACCGTCACAAAACCAATGCTTATTCTTGCCGATGAGCCGACCGGAGCATTAGACAGTGAAACCGGACATTCCGTACTTGATTTATTTCAAGAGATAAACGCAGAGGGAACGGCAATCGTAATCGTTACGCACGACCCGGAAATCGGTAGAACGGCTCCGCGTATGGTAAAAATAAAAGACGGGCTCTTGTCGGAGGATTAGAATGACGGAAGATATTATCAATGCGATACAATCATTTCTTACGAATAAAACAAGAAGTATTTTGTCATTACTGGGAGTTGTTATCGGTGTAGCTGCAGTAATAATGGTTACTGCAATCGGTGAAAGTGCATCTGCCGACGTAAAATCAACCATTTCACAATCAGGTTTGGATATGGTAAATATTCGTGGCGGAAATATGCGTAAAATCAGAGCATTGCAATTTGATGAGACCACAAGACGAGAAATTCTTCAAAATGTTCCTCATGTTAAAAATGTTTTTTATAAGAATCAAATAAACGGCAATATCAAACGCGGCAACATCGAAGGTTCGGCAAATATTAATGCAATAGAACTTGATTTCATGGAAGAAAGTAAACTCACTCTCGATTACGGACGTTATTTTGAAGAAACAGACAACGAACTCGGTTCTCAATGTGCGATTATCGGTCAAGAAATAGCGACAAGTTATTTTCCCGACGGAGATGTACTTGGCAAAAAATTAACCGTTACCATAAAAAAGGCACGCTTTTCTTTGGAAATAATCGGAGTATTGCAAACATCCACATCGATTTTTGAATCTTCGGACAGTGCAATTTATGTAACACGCGGTTTTTATAAACGCAGAATAAAACCTAATCCCATTGCCGATTCCGTAGTCGTACAAGCGACATCAAATAAAACTTCCATCGCAGTAGAAAAAGCAATAAAAGCATTTGCCGAAAGAAAAACCGGCGAAAGCGACACTTTATTTATAATGTCAATGCAGACAATGCTTGAAAATTATGAAAAAACCACATCGACATTAAACCTGCTTTTGTCCGGCGTAGCTGCGATTTCATTACTTGTAGGCGGAATCGGAATCATGAATATTATGATTGTTTCCGTTACGGAACGAAAACGTGAAATAGGAATCAGAAAGGCATTGGGAGCCTCACAAAAAGACATTCGCAATCAATTTTTGATAGAATCGGCAATGCTTTCGTTAATAGGCGGAACAATCGGAATATTAGTCGGAACATTATTGAGTTTTGCCGTAGTAAAAGTATTAGGCTGGAAGTTTTCGATTCCGATAAACGCTGCAATAATTTCTTTTATATTTTCTGCATTCGTCGGAATATTCTTCGGACTGTCACCTGCCGTAAAAGCAGCGAAACTAGACCCGGTAGTTGCATTAGCGAGTGAATAAACGTAAACTAGTTAATAAAAAAGTATTACAAGGATATTTAAATGAACTTAAAAACACTTATTAAAAATGAATTTATAGACGGAAAAAATTGGTTTGACTGGTTGTTTCTGGGTGTCGGATTGATATTGCAGTGTATTGCAATAATTTTAGGTTTTTTAAACGGTACTCCGGATTCTGCAATTTTGATAGTTTCGGGATTGACCGGAGTTTTTTCCGTAATTCTTTGCAGCCAGGGAAAAATCAGTTTCTATATTTTTGGCTTCATCCAAATATTGACATATGTCGCAGGATTTTCAATTCCGGAACATCTTCACGGGGAGACACTGGAAAACGGAATGTACTTCATTACGATGATTTACGGAATGTTTATATGGGCTAAAAATTATCGTAAAAATACAAAAACAGAAAGTATAGAAATAAAATCAAAGAAATTGGGATTGCGTGGCAATATAATCACGGCAATAATTTTTGTAGTGAGTACAATTTTTTATTGGCTGTTTTTAAAAAATATTTCGCTTTTCGGAGTTCGTGACAGTCAACCTTTTATGGATGCTCTGACATCAACACCGGCTTATATTGCACAATTTTTAATGATATTCGGCTATCGAGAGCAGTATATCTATTGGTTTATTTTAGATGCATGCAGTATTATTTTAGCAATACGTGCCGGGTCTTGGGTAATGACGGCTCAGTTTATTTTTTGGACTTTAAATTGTTTTTATGCCGGTTATAAATGGTGGAAATCATCAAACAATGAGAGTTATGAAAAAATTTTTTAATAATAAGGAGAAAACTTAATGATAAAGCACATAATTTTATGGACACTCAAAGAAATGCCTGACGAAGAAAAAAAAGTCGTAAAACAAGGAATAAAAGAAAGTCTTGAAGGATTGAAGGACAAAATTCCCGGAATATTAGATATTAAAGTAAATATTGACGGTAGATTAGAAACATCTAATGCAGATTTAATGCTTGATTCAACATTTGAATCTTTTGATGCATTAAAAGCCTATGCAAAACATCCTGAACATGTTGCCGTAGCAGACGAAAAGGTTCGACCTTATACTGTAAGCAGAGCCTGTTTAGATTATGAAATACGATGAGTGCATTTATGCACGAATGAAGTTTTTTCCATTGGGAAAAACCGAATGTAAATATCGGTGAAAATACGGTGAGTACACAACGTGAACGAAGTTATTTACTAAAGTAAATGCTTCGTTCACGTACTGCGTACATTCAACAAACCTTAGTCCTAAAAACTATTCTTCATAATCACAATTTATTGTCGCTTTTTTAGTTAATGCATGATTATTTTTACCAATATTAATTTCTTCCCAATCTTCCTGCGTTCCTTTATAATTTACGGTCGTTAAACTCTTGCAACCGAAAAACGCCTTTTCTCCGATTTGCGTAACACTGCCCGGAATAGTTATACTTTGTAATTTGTTACAACCACAGAATGCTTCATATTCTATTTTTGTAACACCGTCGGGAATAGTGATATTCTTCAAACTCGTGCAATCTTCAAATACACTGGATTCGATTTGTGTAACTTTCTCGGGAATGACAATACTTTCCAAACTTTCACAACCGTAAAACGCTCCCCACGTAATTTTTTTAACGCTGTCCGGAATAGTGATATTCTTCAAACTCTTACAATAAGAGAATTCATTGGATCCGATTTGTGTAACTTTCTCGGGAATGACAATACTTTCCAAACTTTCACAACCGGTAAATGCCCCCCGAATTATTGTAACGCTGTCAGAAATTATAACATTTTTCAAACTACGACATTCTTCAAATGTATGTTCTTTGATTTGCGTAATACCACCGGGAATGATTATACTTTCCAAATTACGACAATCATTGAACGCATATTCTTCAATTTCTGTAACACTATCCGGAATAGTTATATTTTGCAAGTTTTCACACTCATCAAATGCGCTTTCTCCGATTTGCGTAACTGTGTTTGGGATTATTATATTTTGCAAACTGCCGCAACATGCAAACACTCTATCCATAATTTTTGTAACGCCATCCGGAATATTTATACTTTGCAAATTACCACAACTATAAAATGCAAACTCCCCGATTTCTTTAACACTGTCGGGAATAATTATACTCTGCAATTTTTTACACTCTTCAAATGCTCTTTCTCCGATTTGCGTGACTCCATTCGGGATAGTTATACTTTGTAATTTGTTACAACCAGAGAATGCTTCATTTCCTATTTTTGTAACACCGTCAGGAATAGTGATACTTTGCAAGTTTTGGCAATTATAGAAAGCTCTGTCTCTGATTTCCGTCAATCCTATTGTCTCACTTAAATCCAGATTTACCTTTACTTGACTGCTATTTCTTAATGCTGAGCTAATCTTGGTTAT
>JBGUUT010000008.1:0-5598 GCA_045133795.1 Spirochaetota bacterium | reverse complement strand
TAAGTAGACAGATATGAAGTGCAATTCGTTTCTGTCTATTTTTTTGATAAAGAAGAAAAGTATCTAACTCTTTACACGTATTGCATTTAAAATGATTTTCTAAATGCAAGCAGAGGGCGGAAAGATTTCTTAAACTTTGTTCAAAGTTTGGTTTTATGTTGCCGCCACAAACATCTTGACAAATAACTTAGTAGCATTATTGTTAAGCATAGATATTCTTACAAAGAGTACAAACTACAGATTTTTGCGGAATAAATATGATGAAGGTTTGCGTAAGTAATGAAACAAAGAGAGAATTTGAAAAGTTTTGCAAAAGAGTGGAGCTTTCAATTTTAACTTATTTGCAAAAAAAGTAAGCAGTGAATACACTGAGATTCCCCAATGCGAACTCATTATCATAAATAATATTAATAAGGAGATTTATTTGATATGAAGAACTCACACAAATTTTTATCACTTGTTTTAATTACATTCTTTTTTTCTGTTTTACCTGTTTTTTCACAGTCGCCGGCTGTCGGTTCGCAGGCTCCGGATTTTTCTTTGCAACTTCAGGAAAACGGAAAAGCAACGGATAAAACAGTAAATCTTGCTTCTTATAAAGGGAAAGTTTTGTTTCTGCATTTTTGGGCTACTTGGTGTCCGCCGTGTAAAAAGGAACTTCCTCACATGGAAAAATTGGCAAAAAAGATAGCAAATCAGGGCGAAAAGGCAAAGATGGATTTTCTTGCTGTTTGTATTTCCGACAGTCAACAAGCTCTTACTTCATTTATACAAAAAAACGGTTACACTTTTACGTCTGCCCTTGACGAGCCGGGAAAAGTTGCGATGGCTTACGGAATTCAAGGTGTTCCTACGTCGATTTTAATATCTGCGGACGGCAAGATTTTAAAAATCCAAGTCGGAATGATGAGCGAAAAGCATTTGACTGAATTTGTAGCTGACTATCTGTAGGTTTAAATATGAATAAAAAGAAAATAAAATGTTTTCAATGGATTTTACTCGGATTGGGAATTGTCTTTTTATTGACGGGAATATTTTTCGGCGATTTGTCGGATATTTACCGAAAGGCAATTTTTATCTGTATGGAGTGTATCGGAATTGGATAAAATCGAAGAAACTTCCGTTTCGGAAAATAAAGGCAAACTAAAAAGAAAACTAATCCAATTTACTGCGGCTTTAATTTACAATGCAGATGTAAGTCATTGGTTTAACGGTACAATTTCTCAAACGCAAATGAAGAAAGTTTGTGTGCCGGGATTGAACTGTTATTCTTGCCCGGGAGCTGTTTCTTCGTGTCCGTTGGGAGCTTTGCAAAATACTTTGGCAAGCGGAAAAGTTCCCTTTTTTATTACAGGATTTTTTCTTTTAACAGGAACTTTATTCGGGCGTTTAGTTTGTTCTTTTCTCTGTCCTTTTGGGTTATTTCAAGAATTACTTTATAAAATCCCGTCACCTAAGATAAAACACTCGGCGAAACTTCGACCGATTACCCGTAAATTTTCATTATTGAAATATTTTATTTTTGCGATGATGTGTATCATTTTACCGATTATTTTTTATTTTAAAGACGGATTTGCTTCTCCTTTTTTTTGTAAATGGATTTGTCCGGAAGGAACAATCTTCGCAGGTTGGCCGTTGGTGGGAATGAACCAATCTTTGCGAGGGGCGATAGGATTTTTATTTTCCTGGAAAACGGCTTTAGCTGCGATATTTATTCTGTGGGCAATTTTAATGTTTCGCCCCTTTTGTCGATTTTTTTGTCCGCTTGGAGCGATTTACTCTTTTTTCAACAAATGGGCAATTTTTGGAATCAAAGTTGACGAAACAAAATGTACTCACTGCAATGCTTGCGTAAATTCATGCAAAATGGATACAAAAAAAATCAACGACAGAGAATGTATTCGCTGCGGAGAATGCAAATCAAAATGCGAAGCCGGTGCGATTAAATAATTTAATGTGATAAGATTGTGTTTTTCGATTTGAAGTTTCTCGATGATTTGAAAAGGACAGATAAGTGATATGATTGGCAAAATCGTAAAAGTAATTGTAGACAGACCGCTGGGAACATTTCATCCGAAGCACAAAGATATTTTTTATTCTGTGAATTATGGTTTTATTCCGGGGATTATAGCGGCTGACGGAGAAGAACAAGATGCTTATATTCTCGGAATTGACGAACCGGTCGCAGAGTTTACGGGGAAAGTGATAGCGATTATTCATCGGTTTGACGATGTGGAAGAAAAATGGGTTGTATCTGCGGAAAATATATCTTTCTCAAAATCTGAAATTGAAAAGCTGGTTTATTTCCAAGAAAAATTCTTTGATATTGAAATTCGAATGTAAACATAAAAAGTTGCATGGAAAAACACTGGTGTAATATTTAAAAAAGCGGAAATTTCTTTTTTATTTTGCAATTTATACATTTTTTTAATTTACCCTGAAAAATTAACATTACCTATTCTGCCGGCAATGAAAAAAGATATAAAGCAATGAATGTCGGTTGTCTTTTGCCCAAAAAAGAAAATGATTTTACGAGACACGGCACACTTATGAAAACAATAATTTATACAAAACTGAACAAATAAAGCGGGAGATAAAAGTAACAATTGTTGTTGTTGATATTTCTCAATCAGTGCCGCCTTTTAAGAAAGGCTGTTTGTATATATGTAATTTTAGAAGAAATACGGAGCAACAAAAGATGAGCAAAAAAGAAATTATTGCCGGCAGAGGTTTTTATTATATGCCGTCAGCATTTATTACCCTTAAAGTAACGGCAGAGGAAAAATATAACCACGAAAAGATGTTAAAGGCGGTTTTGGATTTAGAAGAAGTACATCCTATTATTAATGATGTAGTACGTAAATCCGGTGAAAAAATGTGGTTTGAAGAAATCGGAAAGCATGTTCCGGTAATTCGTTATGAAGGAAAAAAGAATATAAAATGGGAAGATGTGGTTCTTGAGATTACTAAAGAGCCGTTAAATTTATTGGAAGTTCCCGGAGTTATTATTTGTGTGATTGAGAAATCAGGCAGTTTTGATTTATTGGTGATTTGTCACCATATTTATGCTGACGGAATCGGCTTAAAGTGTTTAGCGGATGATTTACTTTATATGTATAGTACTTGTGATAAGTTACGGCCGAGAGAGGCTTTGACTGAACTCAGTGAAGAAAATCTTACTTCGGATTACAAAATCCCTGAAGATTTAAAACAACGTTATTTGTCATTTGCACAGACATGTAAAGAAAGACAAGTAGAGTTTTCTTGGGAAGCTTACAAGCAGATGATAGAAAAACATAATGAGATTGTCGGAAGCGGTATTGTTTGCAGAAACATAAAAGGTGCGGCATTTCAAAATCTCAAAGATAAATGCAAGGAATACGGCGTAACATTAAATTCTGTATTGACGGTTGCGATGTCGGCGGCATTGCAAAAAGGCGAAAAAATAGATTCGATTATCGCAGTAAATACTCGTCCTCTTTTTAATTATGATGAAAAAAGCGGATTGGCAAATTTTGCGTCGTGTATCCAACCGACGGTCAAATATGATAACTCCGTTGGTTTTTGGGAAAATGCGGTAAATATTGATAAAGAAATAAAAGTCGAAAAAGATAACAAAAAGAAAATGTTAAATACGCTTTATACCTTTATGCTTTGGGGTGCGGATGTATTCGGTGTCGGATATTATGCAAGATACGGCATGTTTACGGATATGGAAGTTTTGATGGAATTACGTAAAACTTTGGGATTGAATACAGAAGCCGAAACATTTGATATTTCTAATATCGGTAGTACAGAATTTGAATTGAGTTCAAAAAACATTACGCTTAAAGACTGTTATTTTATGCCGAATCTTATGCCGGCGTGTGCGTGTACTTTCGGAGTTGCGTCACTTTCAGATACATTGACAATAACGTTGGGGTTTAAGAAAAACTTAGTAACTCAAGAACAGGCAGATGAAATTATAGACAAAGTAACGGCGTATTTTAGGGAATGTTCTTAATGGTTGCTTAAATTATAAGACAAGGAACTTTGCTTCCTTGTTTTTTTATTATCGAATATGTAGTTTGAAAAAATAGGAAATAGGTTCTATAAAATGTTCAGAGATTTAGCTCGAAAAAACAGAAAAATATCTATGGAAGAATGTATTTCTCTTCTTAAATCTGAAAAAAGAGGCGTTCTTTCTGTAATCGGCGACCACAATTATCCATATGGAATGCCAATGAATCATTGGTATAACGAAGATGACGGGAAAATATATTTTCATTGCGGGAAATCCGGTCACCGATTGGAGGCATTAAAAAAAAGCAATAAAGTCTCTTTTTGTATATACGACAATGGCTATTGTAATGACGGCGAATGGGCTCTTACCGTAAAAAGTGTTATAGTATTTGGTAAAATAGAAATAGAGGACGACTTAGACAGAATCGTTGATATAACAGCAAAATTGAGCCGTAAATTTACAAGTGATGATGAATATATAAAAAGTGAAATAAAACAATATGCTCATCAAACATTGCTGCTGGTTTTGACTCCGGAACATATATGCGGAAAAACAGTGCAAGAATCTTAAATTGAAATATTTCAATGGGGAAATAAATGGAAAATGCAGAATTGGCAATTATTTTTGATTTGGACGGAACGCTTTGGGATTCTACCGGCTGTGCAAGTGATATTTGGAATCGGGTATTGGAAAAGCATAATGAGATTTCTTTCAGAATGACAAAGGAAAAAGCTTCGCAGTTAATGGGAAAGACAATGGAGGATATCGGGAAAATCCTTTTTCCGATGTTTGGTGAGGCAGAAAGAAAGGCTGTTGTGGATGAATTCGGAAAGGAAGAAGTTAAATATCTTGCGGGAAACGGAGCTGTTTTATATGAGGGATTGGAAGAAGTCTTGGCGGAACTACACGGAAGCTACAAATTGTACATTGTGAGTAATTGTCAGGACGGATATGTTCCGGCTTTTTTGCATGCACACAAATTAGAAGAATATTTTCAGGATATAGAAATGTCCGGCCGTACTGGGTTGGATAAAGGCTCTAATATTAAGATGATAATGGAAAGAAACAACATAAAATTCGCCGTCTATATCGGAGATACAGAGGGAGACGAGAAAGCTGCACGTTTTGCCGGGATACCGTTTATTTATGCCGAGTACGGTTTCGGAAATGCACTATCGCCGGACGCAGTTATTACGCAAATTAAACAATTGCCGAAATGTATTAAAGAAAAGTTCATTTAAAAATAGAGAGTTTGGGTAAATAAAAAAATCCGATTTTGCCGGAAAGAGAGGTTTCTTTTTTCAAAACAAAATCGGATTTTCTTGTTTATGACAATCTAATATTAACGATTGTTAATAAGTTTTGTTAATTCTACAGGGTCAACGATTTTTCCGTCTTTATAAACTCTCATGTTACCTGAAGCGATTTCATCGATTAAAATAACTTCGCCGTTGTTGTAACCGAATTCGAATTTAATATCCCACAAATCAAGACCGATTGATTTCAAATCGTCAGCAACGATTTTTGTAATTTTTAATGTCTGTTCTTTCATACTGTTAAACATTTCAGGAGACATAACGTTCAAAGCAGCCAAA
>JBGUUT010000007.1:0-9998 GCA_045133795.1 Spirochaetota bacterium | reverse complement strand
TTTAAGATTCACAATCTTACCCAACATTATACCGATTGCACTCTGATCCAATTCTCCGCTGATTGCAGGCTCAACAACATAAGTTTCTTTTTTATCAGCTTCTGAAACTTGCTTCTTAACAGAATATGAATCTTTTAAGAACGCACAATCACCTGTAAATTTTACAGACTCAATATCATTCAAAGTCACACCCGGTAATATTTCACGACGAGTCCAATTTTTATAGATTCTGTCTGTCTTTTGAGCGACATTACTGTTTACCTGACGAATCTTACTGTCACCGGCAAAACGCAAATATGTAGAATTCTTTATATTTCCGTTATTCCCCAATTGTAATGCTTGCGGCTTCTTGTCTCCTACATAAACTTCCACATTACGAGTGTTAGTTTCTGTAAATCCGTAAGTCGCATCGCTTGAAGCATCGCTTCCTCTGTAAATTACAGTTCCTTCATTTATAGAGGCAATTGTTGAAATATAATCAACAATCTTTTTTTGGTCGCCCGGCAAAAGTAAAGTTTTACCGTCTTCTTCTACAGAAACAAACCATGTATCTTTTTCTTTTGTTAAAGTAAAACCGTCGATTTTATCCCAGATTTTTACTTTTGTAATATTTTTTTCTGTTACTCCTTTCAGCAACACTTTGTCCGCTTTTCTTGTCTTAATGCTGTTAAAAGAAAATGTATTTACAACAATAAGCAAAATCAATTGAACCGCAGCTAAAATCAGCAATCCGTTTATAATTTTTTTATTTTTATTCATCTTGTTCCCCCTGAGCTTCTGTTGTTTCTTCTGCTGTCGGTTGTTCAGAATCTTCATCAAACTGTTCTTCCAACACTTTGCGGAATCTGCGACGAGAAGTAAAAACTCCGATTGCTGCAGCTACAAATCCCAAAGGAATTACAACTGTTGTAAATGTAATTATCAAGTTTTTATACAAGTTCAACATTGAAAGATTGTTTACTTTATTCAACGGACGACTGAATTTTCCTTTGTTTCTGATTTTGATTAATGAACCGTCTTTTGTAAGCCAATCCAAACTATTTAAAATCAAATAAATTTCATCTTCACGATTAAGGAAATCATTGCTGATAAAATCTTCATTTGCAATAACAACAAGTTTTCCGCTTCCTTCAGAAATCTTTCCGCCTTTAAGCTCTGTTCCTTCCGGAGGTGTAGGAGCGTCTCTGTCTTTGAAGAAACTTTTTAATGCACCTTCATAAGCACAAGCTAAAAGATATTGTGATTCGCCTTTTTGTACAGGATACTTATATGAATCTACATCAATTTTGAAATCTTCCGCCATGCTCCATGCTTGATTAGTTGTTTTTAACAACGGTTGAACTTTATCTTTAAGTTCATCAGAAATTGTAATTGATGACGGCCAGAATAAATTTACTTCGTTAAAATCATCCACTATAGGATTTTTTCTGTTGATATTTTCTGCAATTACTTTTACCCACAAAGGATAACGCATTCTTTCTGCAAAAATACTTCCGCGTTGCATTACCGGATTGTAAGATAAATTATCACCAATCAAATCATGGTTAATTGTAATTCCGTAAGAAGCCAACATATTAATAACTTGGTTTTCAGTTGTAGATGCCGGAGGTCCGTACTGATTTTGGAAATTAAGTTTTACACCGTTTGCAAGCATCAACATTTTTCCGCCGTTCATCATAAACTGGTCTAATTTGTACATATCAAACTCAGAGAATGTTTCACCGCCTACAAGTACGATTGTAGAAATATCGTCCGGAATAGCAGACGGCGAATAAATAACTTCTGCATCAGAATATTCACTTGTTACATATTGATACAAATATCTGAAATCTTTATCGATTGTTTTCTCATGAGAAGAAACCAATATTCCCACGCGTCCGTTGTTCAATCCCAAAAGCTTGCTGATTTCTACATCGAGCATATATTCAAACTTTGCGTCACTGAAAATCACACCGATAGAACTTGTTTTTCCCTTGTAAGTCAAAACAATTCCGGAAAAACCGAGAGTACTTTTTGATTCTGTACCTTCGCTTTGGCTCAATGCAACTTTCTTTACTCCCAACTTTTCGATTTCGGCAATTTTTTCCAAATGGTTCTGATTATCAAAGCTCAATTCTTCACGACGATAATCTACCATTCCGCGACCTTTTGCTTCATATTCTTGAAGCATATCATCGACGTATTGGATTACTTGAGAAATTCCCTGTGCTTCTTTACAGCGTTTTTCATAGTAATAATTAATAACCAACTTGTTATCTATCTTTTTCAAAAGGTCAACTGTCGGCTGACTGATAGAATATTTTTTTCCTTGAGTACAATCTACACGCAAATAAACTTTGCCCATTAAAAAGTAAAACAGGACAATATTTACAAGAATCAGTAAAAAGATGACTGTACTTTCTCTCTTTTTTAATTTCATCGCTTCTGTTTTATTCATTTTTAGCTCCATTTCTTACTTTCTAATGCTCTGATATTGCAATAGAAAAATACTAACGCAACACCTAAGTAATAAACTACATCTTTTGAATGTATTACACCTTTACTAAAGTTTGCAAAATGTGTTGAAAGACTGATTTCATTTAAGAATATTTTCAACCATCCCAACCAATCAGGAAATACCATTACATATGCAGATGTTACATATCCCGCCAAAGTCAACAACAACAATGTTGCCGCACTCAACAAGAATGAATCAATCAATTCAGATGTGATACTTGACATAAAAAATGTTACTGCAATATAAGCACACGCCATCAAAACAGCTCCGAGATATTGAGTAAACAATTGTCCCCAGTCAAAATCACCGACAAAGATTTGAGTCAATAAAGGAATGAAAAGTGAACATCCCAATGCAATTCCAACCAATGTCAAAACAGCAAAGAATTTTCCGGCGATAATCTTCCATTGAGCAACCGGATAAGTAAACAACATTTCGATAGTTCCTTCACTTTTTTCTTTTGCCCAGCTACCCATAGCCACACCGGGAATAAATACAGTGAATACATACGGAAGAATCGTAAAAAAGCGACGCATAGACGCAGTTTCTTCTTTAAAGATTCCGCCGAAGAAATAGAAAAACATAATATTTGTCATAAAAACAAACAAAATTAGGAAAATATAGGCAATTGATGAATAAAAATAACTGCCCATTTCCCGCTTATAAATCGGATAAATTTTATTGTGCATGTTCAATCTCCTGTGTATTTGCAGTTAATTTCAAAAAGATTTCTTCCAGGTTCGGTTTCTTTTCTTCTGCATAAATCAATTTCCAACCTTTTGCATTTACAGCTTCCGTTAATTTTGATTTAAACTCTGCAGCAGAAGAAAGAAGAGCTTTGAAACGGAATTGATTTCTTGTTTCTTTCTTTTCAAATTCTACATTCCATGCACCGTCAAGACTGCAAACTACGTTTTCTACTTCTGCAAGTTTTTCTGCTTCTACAACGAAATCTAAGAATGTTTCTTTAGAATTATTTTCCATCAATTCTTGTAAAGAATTATCCGCAACGATTTTTCCGCTGTTGATAATAATAACTTTTTCACAAATCGCTTCAATTTCAGATAATACATGAGTAGAAAGAATAATTGTCTTTTGTTCAGACAAACGACGAAGAATCTTTCTGAACATTATAATTTGATTCGGATCGAGTCCGGCAGTCGGCTCATCCAAAATAAGAATTTCCGGGTCGTGAATCATAGCCGAAGCAAGACCTACTCTTTTTTTATAACCGTTAGAAAGTTCTTTTATTTTCCGTGCTACAACCTTTTCAAGATTTACCAGCACAATCATTTCTGTAATTTTCTGATATTTCTCATTTCCTACAAGTCCGCGAACATCAGCAACAAATGATAAATATTCATAAACTGTCATATCATTGTACAACGGAGAACGCTCAGGAAGATATCCGATTTTACTTTTTACGGTAATCGGATCATCCAAAGTATTGATTCCGTCTACCAGCACTTCACCCTGTGACGGATTGAGGTAACCGGTAATCATTTTCATAATTGTTGTCTTTCCGGCACCATTCGGACCGAGCAAACCAACAATCTCACCTTTGCCGATAGAAAAGGTAACATCATTTACAGCCGGTTTTTTTCCCCCATAGTTTTTAACCAGATTTTTTACCTTAATCATTTTTACACCTAACCCTTATTTTTTTCATCCTGCCTTTTATTTTACAGGTTGTTTCCATAATAAAAAACTTCGCAAATCTTCTGCGATACTAAAAAAAATTGTTTTCCTAAAAAAGTTACTTTTCAGAAAAACAATTTTTTTGAACATAACTAAAACGTCAATTTAATTCTAAAGATTCAAGTTTTACTTTGTTTTTACAACAACTCAAACCATATATAGAAAAAAACTTAAACTAAAATATTAAATCTTTCTGATATCAATAATCTCATTTAAGATTTTATCCAATTTCTTTTTCATTGTTTTCTTTTTTCTGTCATCATAATATTTTATACATGATTCAAGAACGTTTAATTCATTACGAATTAAAATTATTCCGTTACATACATCACTTGTCGGATCAACTACACCATGAAGATTCATTTTGTCTAATTCTTCTTGTGTTATAGTGTTCTTCTCTACCATCATAAAGCTGCCTCCAAATATTATGAACAAATATTACTCAAATAACGCATTTTCTGCAATCTTCTTTCCGTTCTTATCAAAAGTCTGCAACAAATTTATTCCGTTATATCCGTACAAAAGTTTTTCCGATGTTCCGTCCGGATTTATAGTTACAACTTCTTTTAAACGTTTATTTTCGTAATATTCCGTAGAAATCGGTTCTTTCGCATTTTTATCCTTATACGTATAATACCATTCTTTTTCGCTCAAACCTACAATCTGCTTTAAGCAAATAATCTGCCCGGCTTCGGAAAAACTTTGTTCTTCTATTTTTTCCAAATCATCACCGCTATAAATTTCAGTCTTTATTGCTCGTCCGGAATTGTCATACCAAATCTTAGAAGTTTTATTAAGTTTATAATTAGTTTCTTCCTTATATATCTTTATTCCGTTTCGAGAATACTTATTTTCCCAGTACAATTTTCGCTGCTCTTTCATTTTCTTCTTTGCAACTTTTTTATCTACTTCGTCAGCATTATCGCCCGTATCAGTTGTAGTATCCGAATTATCATCGGCTTCTTCCGGGCTATCATCCTCAACTCGCTCTATAACTTCACCTTTGAGCTCTTCACCGTTTGTACCGTAATAAAAAATATAGTTTTCATTGCCTATCGTATAATATTCTTTAGCTACGATTCCCTTCTTTGAAAAAAACGCATCCCAATAAACAATAGTTCCGTCATCCATTTCACGAATAATCTGTTTGATTCTGAATGAACTGTCATAACGATAAGTTATCTTATTTTTTCGCTCCAAATAAATATCATCAATTTCTTCTTGTTCTACAAGTCCGTCCTTGTTGTAAATATATTTAGTTCTTTTAGAAACTTTTCCGTTACGATATTCGACCTGCAATGTTTTATGTCCATTACGGTCATAATTGTATTCTTCTTTTAATTCTCCGTTCTGATAATATCTTTCAAATGATAAATCACCTTCGGTGTAAGAATAATCCCATTTTTTCTCGGCTACATTCTTTTTCCAAAGAGTTCGGGTGGTTTCTTGCTCCATCTCATTAAAATCACGCTGAATAACATACTCGTATTCATGTCTGTCAATCGCTTCAATCTGCAACAACAATAAACCGTTACTGTTGGAACGATAATATTCTTCCACTGAAAAAAGCGAAACAGAAAAACAAAACAGAGACAACAAAACTATTGAGATTTTCATAATCTATTTGAAAATTTGAGCAATAAAATCTTTTGTATTAAAAGGTGCAATATTTTCTCTTTTTTCACCTGTTCCTACAAAACTAAAAGGCAATCCCAAACGATGAGAAATCTGAAAAACGATTCCGCCTTTACTCATTGCGTCATATTTTGTAAGCATTACCAAATTAACTCCGACAGCTTCTTTAAAAGCTTCCGCCTGTGAATAAGCATTTTGACCGGTAGTAGAATCTATCACAAGCATATTTCTGCGTTCACAGCCGCCCTTGTTTTCGATAATACGATAAATCTTTTTCAATTCTTCCATCAAATTCTTTTTATTATGAAGTCGTCCGGCTGTATCTACAATCAACAAATCAATTTTTTTAGCCTGAGCACTGTCAACCGCATCAAAAACAACACTTGCCGGGTCTGCACCTTCACCTTGTTTTACAATAGGAATATTCATTTCCGCCGCCCATTTTGTTAATTGTTCGGTTGCTGCCGCTCTGAATGTATCACCGGCCGCCAGCATTACTTTTTTACCCTGATTTAAGAAATAATTGGCAACTTTAGCGATAGATGTTGTTTTACCAACACCGTTTACACCGAGTACCAACAATATATTAAGACAGCCTTCTTTTAACTCCAACGTTTCTTGTTTTACAAGCGGCTCAAGATAATCTTTTAAAAACTCAATTGCTTTTTCTGTATCTGAAGGATTTTTCTTTCGCAAATTCTCAACCGCATCACGGCTGATTCCCGGTCCGATGTCACAGCTGATAAGAGTTTCTTCCAGCTCTGCATATTGTTGAACAGAAAGTGTTTTCCCGGCAAAAAAAGAACGCAATTTCATTCCCAAAGTTTCTTTTTGGTAAACCGCAGCTTGATAAAAATCTTTTTTACCGCCACCTTTTCCTTTTCTATTGCGTATAAACAAAATTACTACAAATACGACTACTGCAACAGCCAAAACAATACAAATTAACGGAAGGATTTTTTCCATAATTACTCCTGATAACACATTTTCTTATTAATAAATTTTCCTATAAAACGGAAAATACTTTCATAATAATAAACATCCAAACACCGCAAAATATTCCGGCAAACTGAAAATAAAGCATTCTGTCACGTCGGGCAATTCTGTTTTTTTCAAGTTGTGCCAATTCTTGTTTCTGAAAATCTTCAGTCGAATCTTTGTCCACTTCACGCATAAGTCTTTCCGGTGCTTTCCAAAAGCGTTTCGGAAAAAAAACAAAAAAGAACGTATAACAAAAGCTAAAAATAAAAGCTATCCAATACCACAATTGAATCCCAAATAATGCATTTGCCGCTTCCGGGAAATAAATCGGCAACGGTACAGGAAAACCGTTTTCTATAAAAACTATACACGATGCAATGCCCAACATCACCATTGTACCAAACACCGACGCTATTAATGATTTTAAAATTGTCTTTTTCATTAGCCTAAAGCCTCCACTTTATTACAAACTTCCAATAACTTTGTAGAAAGCTGACGTTGAATAGAATACTGTTCTATCAAACCGCAAAACTTTCCGTTTTGGTCCACTACCGTAATAAAATCGGCTTGACTTCGATGTAAAATATCAATCACTTCTTTCATCGGAGTATTCGGCAAAACCGGAGAACCAAAACTTCCCATCAAATCTATCGCTGCCAATAAATCTGATATTTCAGAATACATCAGCGTATCTTTTATTTCATTTACCGAAACTACACCTACAATTTTTTCATTCTGTGTAACTACCGGATAAAATAAATCATCATTTTCACTGAAAACTTTTAATATTGTTTTCAAATTATCTTCACATTGCAAACAACAAGCTTTGGAACGAATAAAATCGCCGGCACAACTTTTTGCAATAATATCATCTTCCGTAATATTAAGTCCTGCTTCTCCTGCATTTTCAATCGCATATTTAAGGAAGAATGGTCCGAGAATTTGCACGATAAACGTACTGGCAGTAACTACAATCAATATATTATTTCCGATTTCTCCGGGAAAGCGTTGTGCCGCAAGAATCGAAAGACCTATTGCAACCCCTGATTGACTGAACAATGTAAAAGGAAGATATCGCACTATTTTAGGACCTGCATTTCCCAAAATTGCTCCCAGCGTAGAACCAACCATCTTTCCGAGTGTTCGTCCGCCTAAATACAAAACTAACAACAATAAAATAATCGGTTCTCTGCCAAACTGACTGATATTAAGTTTTGCACCTACCAATACAAAAAATACTACATAAATCGGCGGTGTAAATTTATTAATCTGCGAAAACATTGCGTCTGCTGATTTCCCGGCAGTATTAGTCAATACAAATCCCATTATCATACATGTCATGATAGTATCAAACTTCAAGATTCCGGAAATACCTAATGCCGCCAAAATTGCACCGATTGAAAAAGACAAAACTCGTTCCGCATCCTGATAATGTCGCACAAGATACGAAAGAATATATCCGGCAAGTACACCGATAATCACCGCACCGCCGATTTCTATAATCGGAGTTACAATATTTGCCCACAACGACACTTCATTTCCTGAACTTCCTTGAAGACTGCTGATAATACTTGCAGAAATTGCAAATAAAAATAAAGCCAACACATCATCTAAAGCTACAATTCCCAACAAAATAGATGTCATAGGTCCTTTTGCTTTGTACTCCCACAAAACATCAGTTGTCCCCGCAGCTGCAGTAGCGGAAGAAATCGAACCAAATAACAATCCCAACGCCGTCGCATAAACCACATTTTTTGTAAGGAAGAAAACGATAGAAAACATCAACACGCCGACAACGAAAAAAGCCACTAATGCTTCAAAAAAAAGTATCCATGTAAATTGCTTTCCGTACTTTTTCAATATATTAAACTTTAATTCGCCGCCTATAGAAAAACCGATTAATCCCAATGCAAAAAAATTGAACGGGTCCATATTGGATACAGTTTCCTGAGAAATAAATTTCAGCCCCGATTCTCCGATTATAATCCCGATAATAATATACCCGACTACTTGCGGTATATGCAGTTTCTGAAATAATCGTCCTCCGATTGTCCCAAAAAATAACGCAAACCCAATAAGACACAAAATGTTATGGTCCATATTAAGCAAGCCATCACGAATTAAATCCAACTGTTCCATTTTACAATTCCTAAGTTTTAGATTCTTAAACTCAATTTATTTATTACATTAGATAATTTTATTATTTGCTCTACGCTTAGATTTTCACCACGTTCTTCTGCCGGAATATTACATTCTTGCATAGCTTGCAAAATTATTTCCAACGGAATTGATTTTAAAAACGGCGAATGAGCAAAATTATTTTTTAATTGTTTACGTCTGTTAATAAACAGCGACCTTGCCACGGCAAAAAAAAGTTTTTCGCTGTCCGGAGCCGGATTTAATTCTCGATGTACAAAACGCACAACCGTAGAATTAACATTCGGCGGAGGATAAAAAGAAGCCGGACTGATATTTGCAATAATTTTCGGCTCTGAATAATATTGACAGAAAATACTTAAACTTCCGTATTTTTTATTACCGGCTTTACTGATAACTCGTTCGCCTACTTCCTTTTGCATCATAAAAGCCGCACGAGAAAATCCGCATGTTCCGGTGAAAATTTTTTCCATAATAGGAGTTGTTATATAATAAGGAAGATTTCCTGTGATTACCGGTTTTTGTCCCGGAGCAAGATGAGTTTTTACCGCATTTTCAAACTCTTTCAAAAAATCTCCGGAGATTAAAGTAAACTTCGGATAATCTTTGAATAAATTGGTCAAATGCTTTTGATATGCATGGTCTATTTCAAACCCGATAACTTTTCCCGCCGGCGAATCTATCAATCGATTGGTAAGACTGCCTAAACCGCAACCGATTTCAAATACGACATCGTCTGCTGTCAATTCCAAATTCTTGACAATCGTATCACATACGCCGGAATTAATAAGAAAGTTCTGACCGAATTTCTTATTTACAGCCAAACCTTTGGCTTCTAAAAAACTGTTAATTTCTTTTACACTATAATATTTAAATTCCATCACTTGAAAATATACGATTTCCTTAATGATTGCAAGACTAAAGCTTTTCAAACCGTTGCAGGTTTAATGGCTTCGGCTTGCAGATATGGTGAGTTTGCAAAGCAAACGAACGAAGTATTTAACGTCAGTTAAATACCAAGCGTAAGACA
>JBGUUT010000006.1:0-2762 GCA_045133795.1 Spirochaetota bacterium | reverse complement strand
TAATGCTTATTAAGTTTACACAATTTGAGAAGGCATTAGTATGTAGGGATGTCAGTCCTGTAGTATTACTTAAATCAAGATTGATTTTTACCTGCGTGTTCTTTTTCATTGTGGCTTTTATTGAAGAAACGGTAAATGAAGTAATTTCTCCCATAATTTTGATAGTATGCATGCCTTCAGAAAGACCGGTAATGATATCAATAATATTGTCAGCAGTTGCAGTAATTTCAATTTTATTTGTGTCGTCTTGTTTATAATTTTTCTCTTCTACAGATGTACAACTGAATATTAGAATAAGTAATAGATTGATTATTGTGATGTTTCTCATGGTTTATGCTTCTCCTCGCATGTATCTTGAAGTTTTTTTGAAAATTGCTGTGAATATTTTTTAGTTAAGTTAGATGTTTACGTAAAGCATTTACAGATGAATATAAAATCATTTTGTTTATTAGCATAGTTCTTTCTTTGATAAAGAGAAGTGGTTAGCCGGGAGAATAAGGGACAGACCTCTATGTCGTTTTGGTATAGAGGTCTGTCCCTTGATTAAACGGAAAATTAAGCTACATTAATTTTAACAGGATTTGTACCTATTGCAGATTTTAATGTTTTGTTAGCTTTATTTCCTCGTCCGCCGAATGTCCGAATTATTACAAAATAATTTGAATCCGGCACTAAATGACTCGGAATAATAAAAGAAAGTTCTTTAGGTGAATTTTTAAAAACTTTATCCACCTTTATCCAAGCTGTCTCATCACTGTTAATCTTTCCGGACTCAAGAACCGGAGCGAAATATATTCCGGCAAATTGCGAATCGCCGATGATTTTAAGCCTGTCACCGGTAATTTTCATAGGCATATTTTGAGTCATTTCAAAACCGGTAATATTAGTAGACAAATCAGTAAAAGTACCGATAGCCGGATTGGTATCTGCCATTACGGCAGTATCAATTTCAACATTTGCAACCGACTCTTTTGCTGTTTTTGACGGCGTAAAAGCAACTCCTAACTGCGGAATATCGCCGGACGTAGGCTCTTGCGAGTCTATACCGCCTTTTGCAGTAAGATACAAAGTTCCTATATCAAAAACATTTACGGCTTCACCGGCTTTCAACTTCTGCTGAATAGCAATCTTAAATTCCGTTGCAACCATTCTGATAACAGACTCGGAAAGCAAAGGATTGTTTTGGTGTACTACGGCAATTAGGTTTTCCAAACTTGCAGTATTACGATTTACTAAAGCATATTTTTTTTCACCATTTGAGAAAGTACTGCGGTGAACAGTCACATTCACGTGTTTATTAGAATCCACGTGATTGGTTATTAGTTCATTCATAATTAATAATCTCCTTTTTATGAATGTAAATTTCTTTGACCTCGGACAGTCGACGTGATATGCTTTATGTCACACACAAACGCATACCGCGTTTTTTTATTAACCAGACAGTTTTCAATTACGGTGAAAGCTGTCTGTTTTTTACCACTGAAAATTCCGATTTTTTCAGCGTTCATTTTTTATCACCTCCTTGTATTGTAATCGTTGCGATTTATATCCGCTTTCGTAAGCGAAAAGATTAGAACGTTCTTCATTACAGACACGTTCTATAAAATCTGCAAATATTTCATTGATTAAAATGTCGTTGAGCTGTTTTTCTTTTTTACTCAATAACTCCGGGCAATATTTTTCAAAATTCTTAAATCTTATTCCGGCAGCTTCTTCACTTACATAAAAAGTCCTTTGAATAAAAGACGGAGTTATTTCAATTCCTCTATTTTCAAATTCCTTTATCACATGCATAGGCATAAGAAGTTGTGCCGCAAATCTGTTTGTTGCTATCTCTTGCATTCTGTATAAATACATATTTTTACATCCTGCATCGAAATCATGCCCCAATTCATAATGTCCCCACTCATGAGCAATAGAAAACCTGTTGTGTGTATCAGGTTTATTTTCATTATAGTAGACTGTGTATATTCCGTTTATTTCTTGGATTACGGCAGAATCACTCTGAAATATCTCATAACAAACATTATTGCACATAGCCCAAGAAAAAGTGTGTAGATTAATATCTGTCAATTTTAACAACATTTTAGGAATCGATACATAATCGGTATCGATTTTCCCGAATTCTATCAATTTCTCGGTAGCTTTTATATCGCTTAAGTTAGATTCAAAATTATAAATTGCCATGATCCTCCTCATCTGTCCAAATATCAGAAAACAAAAGTTTCATTGCTTCATTTGCTTTCTTAAGTTGGGCAGTGTTTAATTTTTTTAAATTTCGTTGTAATGTATGCATTACAATGTCTTCACCGTATACTTGAACATTCCCAAGTAAATCATCTGTAGAAACTTGAAAATATTCTGAAATCCTTATAAGTGCATCTTGTCGCGGAACCGTTCCGTTATTTTCCCACATGTTCACACGGCTTTTTGTCACTCCGATTTCTATAGCCAGCTGTTCCATTGTAAGATTCTTCTCCTTTCGCAGTTGGCGAATCTTTGTCATAAAAAAATCATTCCCCATTTCTGCTAACCTCCTCTTCCACTCTCGTTATTTTTCGTTAAACTCCTTTTTCATAAGTACAATAATATTGCACTCATCTATAATATATGTACAGTAAAAGAAAAAGTCAATCTTTTTTATTGAAAAAGTGCAATAATTTTGCACTCGATTTGGTGAGATTTGGTGAGATTTGGTGAGATTTGGTTACGGTCCGTATCCTGTAAAGGTTACAGGCTGTAACCAATTCTGCACACCGGTT
>JBGUUT010000005.1:0-11029 GCA_045133795.1 Spirochaetota bacterium | reverse complement strand
GACGTGAATTCTCATATCGACTTTCCGGTAATTGATATGGATTTGGATAAATTAAATGCAAGAGATTTTATACCTTTTAAAAAAGGTTTGGAGGCCGGTGCGGAAATGATATTGACCGGACATATAATTAATAAATATATTGAACCGCAAGTTCCGGCGAGTCTTTCGAGAAAATATCAAGATATATTGTATAAATATTTGAATTTTACCGGCATAATTGTTACAGATGATATGGCAATGACCGGTAAAATAGATTGCGGTATCGGTTGGGGGATAAATTTGATTACCGGAACATTTGTTGAAATTGATACAATGATGAAAAAAATTAAGCCTGACATTATTCAATGTGCTAAGGTTTTAAAATTTATAGAAGACAGAAAAAATGAGGTAAATGAAAAATGACATTAAAAGAATTTGCTGCGGAAAGAAAATGGAAATTTAAGTTTTTATTAATTCTTATAGGTTTGGTTGTTTGTACCGGAAGTGACCTTTGGGTAAAAGCAATTGTAGAAAATAAATTGCGAAATGTTCCGGAAAATGTTTCGCAATATGCGTTTGAAAAGCAGTTTTTGAAATTTGATACAGAAGATAAGATTATTGCAAATGCTTATGAACAAAATGAAGACGGAAGTTATCAATTAAAAGAAAAAGATTCTAAAAAAATACATTTGATTTGGAAACAAATTCGTCGCTTCGGATTTGACCGTGAAATAGAAGTTATAAAAGGCGGCTGGTATTTTGTTTATGAGACAAATGAAGATATCGGTTTTTCGATATTGCGTTGGCTTGATAAATATACAAACGATACGACAAAATGGATTCTTCTTGTTTGTTTACAAGGCGGCGGAGTTTTGTTGATACTTGCATATCTTCTTTTTGTGAAAGAAACTTATATGTTTATTCCGCTTACGGTTATTGTTACGGGAGCGTTGGGAAATGTGATAGACAGAATCTTTCGCGGATATGTAGTAGATTTTGTAATGTGGATTTTTAAATTTATTCCTCATCCTCTGTTTAACCCATGGCCTATTTTTAATTTAGCAGACGTTTATACTGTTTGCGGTGCAATATCGTTACTCGTGATATTGGTAATATTTGATATTAAATCTCGAAAGCTTGAGAATAAATAAAATTGCTTTGCCGTTGTTCAAACGGCGGGCTTTTTTTATTTTTAGTTCAGGTATTTTCTTTTACCCATTCCAACAGAGCTTCTTTTTCATTTGAAAGTTTTTTGTTTTGTACAAGGTTCAACAGCAAATCTAAAGTTTGACCTATGGCTTTTCCGTGTAAACCGGCGGAAATAAGGTCTGTCCCTTTAATTGTAAGTTCGTTTATACCGACCGGAAAAACTCCGTTGTCGATATCATTTTGTATTTCATTAATAAATTTTAATTCCGTCGGTGAAGATTTTTTTAATGTACGAATTTTTTCCAGATTTTCTTTTCCCAGTAAATTGATTTGTTTAACGGCTTCGTTTCTGTTTTGTAATTTTTGAGAATCAATATAAAGCAGTGAATGAAAAAGTTTTTCATCTGATTTTGAAAAGAAATTTTCATGGTTTAAAAAATAAAACTTTGCCGGATTGGTTTGAGAAAGTGTTATAGCCATTTTTAAAATGAAGTTTTTTTCATTTTGTAATGTTTCAAGTCTGATTGCAGATTTTTGTAAGTCGCTGTCCGGAAAAAATACGTTGAAAACTTCAGGAAAATCATTGAGCAGTTTTGATAATCGTAAATTGTAAGGTGTGGAAAAAAGCTTTTTCAATTCATCGAAAGCACGTTCTGCCGGAATATTTTCAGTAAGAAGAGAAAGTTCTCGAATCGCTTCGGCAGTTTGTGTTTCAACGGAAAAGTCTAACACGGCGGAAAAACGCAAAGCTCGTAATATTCGCAGGTAATCTTCGGAAAAACGCAACTTTGGATTACGAACGCACTTTATTTGCTTGATGGTACAGTCATTTAATCCGCCGAAATCATCAACAAGTTCATGGTGCATGTTAACAGCCATTGCATTTACGGTAAAGTCTCGTCGTGCCAAATCGGTATGAATATCTCCGCTGAAAGTTATGTATGACGGATGTCTGCCGTCCAAATATTCTCCCTCTTGGCGAAATGATGTGATATCAAAAATATTTCCCGATTTTCCTCTTACATTCACGGTACCAAATCCGATTCCACAGGTCATGGTTTCGTATTCTTTGAATATTTCTAACATTTCGGAAGTTGACGCATTTGTAGCTATGTCAATGTCGTGACATTCACGTTTTAAAATTGCGTCTCTGACACAACCGCCGACAAGAAATGCAGCAAAGCCGTTATGTTCAAGATGTTCTAATATGTCCGTAATTTCGAATGTTAAAATATCGCTGAAAGTCATTTTTTTCCCTTTGATAAAAATCAAAACATTTTTATAACACAATATAACTGAGTTTGTTGTATAAAGTATCTTTTAAAGATTGATAAAAGAGGCAAAAATGGAACTTCAATTACTTTATGAAACATTGCAATTATCACAATTAGACCGACAGACAATCGAAGATTTGTGGGAAATAAATAATTCTGCAGATAATAAAACTGAATTTTGCTGTGTATTGGCGGTTTTGTTTCAACAATTTTCAAATGGCTCGTTGTGTTTACCTTTTAATGTTGATAACGAAGAATTGCAACTTCCTCAAGAATGGTACGAAGTGTTTGTTGCCGGAAAAAAACTTTTTTCAGATAATAAATTTTCTAATGTTACTGCAACGGCAGCAGCAGAGAATACGGCGTTTTTGCCGCTGGTGTTAAGGACATTAAAAAATAAGGAACAGCTTTTGTATTTTTACAGATGTTGGAAATCAGAAAATTTGCTTCGGGAAAATTTAAAACAACGTTTGACAGTTTGTGACAAAGCGACAGAATCGGACGGAGAATCTGCGGAAGAAGACGGGCTTGAAATTATGCAAAAAAAAGCTGTTCGATTAGTTCCGAAAAAAAACTTTCTTATTGTAACCGGCGGTCCGGGAACTGGGAAAACTTATACTGCTGCCCGTATGATAAAAAAAACGTTGCGTCTTCATCCCGATTGGAAAATCGCATTGGCAGCTCCTACGGGGAAAGCGGCAAAACGTCTTGAAGAATCATTAGCTTCGGATATAGGTCAGTTATCCGGACAGACATTGCACAGATTGCTCGGAATTACTCAAAATTCCATAACGCCGCGATATAATCATGAAAATCCTTTGCCTTATGATTTAGTTTTAGTTGATGAAATATCAATGATTGATATTCATTTATTTTCAGCATTGCTTGATGCGGTATCTTTAGATACAAGACTTATTTTGTTGGGAGACAGTAATCAATTGCCGTCTGTAGATGCCGGTGCTGTCTTGGCTGATTTGGTACAAGATAATAATGTAAGCAATGAAGATTGGCTTGCTGATTTAAATTCTCATGTTGTTCGTCTGGATACTACACGACGAACGGAAAATGAGGTAATGCGTAATATTTTTAAAAAGATTAAGAATGCAGATGTTTCGGTAATGGAAGATTTTTGTAATTCAGAATCGTCATCTGTCGTGAATTTTATAAAATTACCGGAAAATGAAAAAGACGCTTTTGATTTTTTACGTAATTATTTGAGAGAATATACCGCCGAAACAAATTTTGCTCCGAATGCGGAATTTCAGAATCAAACTAAAATACTTACAGTCAACAGAGGCGGTTTTTGGGGATGTAAGAATATTAATAATATATTGGAAGAAAATTTTGGACATAACAGAGAAGGTACACCGATAATTATAACGGGCAATCTTTATGAACAAAATTTATTTAACGGAGATTGCGGCTGGTTGCAAGGCTGTAAAGAAAAAAAAATGGCTGTTCCGGATAAAGGTGAAATATCATTGCGTTTACTCGACGGAAATTATGAAACGGCATTTGCGGTGACTATTCATAAAAGTCAAGGAAGTGAGTATAAAAGTGTAGTTATTATTTTACCGTGGGAAGAAAATAATGCGTTGTTATCACGAGAAATTCTTTATACCGGGGTGACACGTGCAAAAGAAAAGATTGTCATTATCGGGAAAAAATCTGTTTTTGAATCGGCGTTACAGCGACAGATTTTCAGATATTCAGGATTGATAAAAGATTAGATTTTTGAGTGGATAAAAGCTTTTTGCTGGGGGATTTGCGTTTGGTGCTAACCTTGACTTTTATTACGTTTTTTCATATATTGGCAAAAATTTTTTTTGCTATTTTTTTGATATGGTAAGAGAAGTTTACAAAAATTAAAGAAACAGGAATAAAATATGTCATCACAATATGATTCTTCCAATCTTCAAGCATTAGACGGTATCGAGCACGTTCGAGCTCGTCCGGGGATGTATATCGGTTCTACGGGAATCGAGGGGTTACATCATCTTGTTTATGAGATTGTTGATAATGCGGTAGATGAAGCTTTAGCAGGATATTGTAAAAATATTTCGGTAACGATAAAGGAAGACAATTCTTTTGAAGTAAGCGATGATGGTCGTGGTATTCCGGTAGATATTCATCAGGCTACAGGGCTTTCGGGAGTAGAGCTTGTTTATACAAAATTGAATGCCGGCGGAAAGTTTAATAATGATAACTATAAGGTTTCCGGTGGTCTTCACGGAGTAGGGGCGAGTGTTGTAAATGCTTTGTCGGAAAGTTGTTGTGTAACGGTTTGTCGTAACGGAAAAAAATACAGACAGTCATTTTCTCGCGGTGTTTGTACCAGTACATTGGAAGTAATAGGCGATGCAGATACAACCGGAACAACAGTTTGTTGGAAACCGGATGCTCAAATCTTTACGGAAACAGTTCCTAGCTATGAAGTCTTGTCCAGAAGACTTCGAGAGCTTTCTTTTTTGAATAAAGGAATTCGAATTCGCTTGGAAGATCAGCGTGTAAGTGAAGATGAAGGTAAAATTAAAAATGCCGATTTCTACTATGAAGGCGGGATTGTTTCATTTGTAGATTTTTTAAACAGAACGAAAAAGCCTTTGCATGAAACAATTTTTATTCAATCGGAAAAAGAAGATTCTATTGTTGAAATTGCAATGGTTTATTCTGAATCTTATGAAGAAAAAGTTTTTTCATTTGTTAATAATATTAATACTCACGAGGGTGGTACTCACTTAACTGGTTTTAAAACTGCGTTAACACGTGTTTTTAATGACCAGATGATTAAGCTTAAACAGCAGACTAAAAATTGTGAAAAGCTTGAAGGTGATGATGTTCGTGAAGGTTTGACTGCGATAATTTCTTTGAAGATTAAAAATCCGCAGTTTGAAGGTCAGACAAAAACTAAGTTGGGAAATAACGATGTCAAAGGGCTTGTAGACTCTACGGTTTACAGTGAATTGTCAAATTATTTTGACCAATACCCGGCTATTGCAAAGCAGATAATCCAAAAAAGTATTATTGCTTATGAAGCTCGTTGTGCTGCACGTAGAGCAAGAGAAGCAACTCGACGAAAAAATGCAATGGATTCAATGGGATTGCCCGGAAAATTGGCGGATTGTTCTGATAAAAATCCGGAAAACACAGAGATTTATTTAGTCGAAGGGGATTCAGCGGGCGGTTCTGCAAAACAAGGTCGTGACAGACAGACACAGGCGATTTTGTCTTTGTGGGGAAAAATGCTTAATGTAGAAAAAAGCGGAGAATCACGAGTTGTAGAGAATGATAAGCTTTATCCGGTAATTCAGGCAATTGGAATAGGTGTAGGTGAAAAGCTTGATTATTCTAAGCTTCGTTACGGAAAGATTATTATCATGGCCGATGCCGATGTCGACGGTTCTCACATCAGAACTTTGCTTTTGACATTTTTTTATCGTTATATGAAAGGTTTGATTGAACGCGGTCATGTTTATTTGGCGTGTCCTCCGTTATTTAGAATAGAGTACAAAGCTAAAAAAGTAGTTCACTATGCGTATAGCGATGAAGAAAAAGATACAATAATAAAGAAAATAATTGCAGAGTATAATATTAACGAAAACGATAAAGAGGTTGAAGATAAAATTCATGTTCAACGTTATAAAGGGCTTGGAGAGATGAATCCGGAACAGTTGTGGGAAACAACAATGAATCCGGCAACAAGAAATATTATAAAAGTAACGCTTTCGGATGAATATACTGCAGATGAGGTTATTTCCATGTTGATGGGGTCAGAAGTTGAGCCTAGACGTGAATTCATCGAGAAAAATGCACAGTATGTAAAAAACTTAGATGTGTAATTTTGTACAAAATTTGAACGTCGGATAATTCCGGCGTTTTTTTTATTTACAGTATTGAATAAAAATAATTAAAAAAATGCGGTAATAATTTTTTTCTGATGTTTTTAGTTGATTATTAGCTTTTTTTGACGATGATTAACGGTAGCTATTTATTTTAATAACAATCTTATTTTTTTAGTTATTGAAAGAATCTGTTTGTATAAATAAAATATTGATAACAAGGGTGGAAAATATGGAATTGGTAAAAATAGATCCAGAGAAATGCGTTAATTGCCATAAGTGTATTGCTGTTTGTCCGGTAAAATTATGTAATGATGCGTCGAGTAATGAACACGTTTCAATTGTTCATGAAGGATGTATTTTTTGTGGACAGTGTATTGAGGCCTGTGACCATGAGGCTAGATATTTTGAGGATGATTTTGAAGATTTCGTTTCCAATTCTCATAAGGAAGTTGCGTTTGTTGTAGCTCCGGCAGTTGCAGCTTCATGGGGGGATGATTATAAGAAAATAATTACATTCCTAAAAAAACAATTGAAAGCAGATTTTGTATATGATGTAAGTTTTGGTGCAGAATTAACGGTAATAAAATATGAAGAATATATCCGAAACAATAAGCCTAAATGTGTAATTGCACAGCCTTGTCCTGCTGTAGTTCGTTATTTAGAGCTTTATCGTCAGGATTTATTAAAATATCTTGCTCCGGTGGACAGTCCGGCGATGGCGACAGCTCGTTATTTACGAGATTTTACAGGTTTTACCGGTGAAATAGTGTTCTTAGGTCCTTGTATTGCAAAAAGTGCAGAGTTTAAAGACCCTAATACAAATAACTATATTAATTATAATCTTACATATAAAAGTTTAGATCGTTATATTGCATCTAAAGGTTTCGATTTAAATACATTTGCAGACAGTGATTTTGATAGTTTTGAAGCAGAACGAGCGGTAGTATTTTGTCGTCCGGGTGGGTTGAAAGAAACTGTAATGCGAGACTTGGATTTGGAACAGACAAAAATTCGTAAGATTGAAGGTCCGATTATTTATTCTGAATATTTACATGAATTATCAAATAATATTCGTGCAAACAGAACTGTACCGTTAATTGTAGATATTTTAAATTGTGAAAAAGGTTGTTGTTTCGGTCCGGCAGCATTGCATTCCTTATCTCAAGATGAGGTTGATGATGTATTGAATCGAAGAGTTGCCGAACAGCAAAAGAAATATGGTTCTGTTAATAATTTTATGAAACAGCGAACAAAACTTATTCAAGAGGTTGAGAATAATCCTTTTGAAAGAAGATATTCCAGAAAATCTTATAAAAATACTGAAATCGTTGTTTCACAGACTGAGATTGAAGATACATATAAGAAAATGGGAAAAGAAATTGCCAGAGATTTCTTAAATTGCGGTCACTGTGGATATGAGACTTGTGAAGATATGGCAAAAGCTATATGTTTGGGAATTAATAACGTTGACAACTGTATGTTTACAATTGAAAAACGTTTGCGTAAAGAGCAGAAAGAAAGAGGAGAGTGGATTTCTCAGTTGAACGTAACACTTTCACGAATTAAAGATGATGTTGACAGTATTAAAGCTATTTTTGCAGAGATTAATAATTCATTCTCATTAACCAGAGATGCAATGGGAAATGTTAAAGTTTCTAATGACGACTTGTTAAAAGTAGCAGAGAATTTTACTCCGATTGTTTCTGCTATTACAGATATTTCAGATCAAACTCACCTTTTGTCTGTAAATGCATCAATAGAAGCTGCTCGTGCCGGTGAAGTCGGTGCCGGATTTGCGATAGTTGCACATGAGGTAGATAAGCTTTCTGAACAGACAGCGGTGGAGGTAGAAAAAGTAACTCCGATGGTAAGTGATTTGATTGAAAGAATTAATCAAATTAACGATAAGGGAAATATTGTAATAGATGACTTAAATAATGTAAGTGAAGTTTACAATAATTTCTATGAAATTATGGAAACAATTTCTACTAACATTGATAAACTTTCTGAATTGGCAGGGGAAAATAATTGAGAGAGGATTTGAAAATCCTCGGAGTTCCTGCAAATTCGCATGATGCAGAATTAGAAGGTGTTTGTGGGAAATGTTGTGCTGAATGTAGGCTTTTTTATCGTAAGTTGGAAGAAGAGCCTGAATTGGCGGAAAGAATTTCTGAGCAATTGGGAATAGAGGGGATTGAGCAACATGAATTGAGATGTGAAGGCTGTACGTCATTGAAACGTTTTGTTCATATAAGTGAATGTCCGATTTGTTTTTGTTGTAAAGACCACGGAGTAAGTTTTTGTAAAGAATGTTCCTCTAGTGCGTTATGTGAAATGAAAAAAGAAATTAGTAATGTTATGACTTTTTAATATGAAAGCGACAATTATGCGAGAGTGTAATTGTCGTTTTTTTATTAATTTTGTTGATTTTGTGATATTTAAAGAGTAGTGTACCAACAATTTTAATTTAAAAGAGTGTTAGTTATGACAAAGATTTTTATTGACGGCAGTGAGGGGACTACCGGACTGAGAATATTTGAACGATTTCAAAATCGAACAGATATTGAATTGTTGAAAATTCCTTCAGAACAGCGAAAAGATTTAGATGTACGAAAGAAGTTTATTAATGAATCTGATATTACGTTTTTATGTTTACCGGATGCGGCAGCAATAGAGGCAGTATCCTTGGTGGAAAATCCTAACGTTCGTATTATTGATGCATCGACTGCACACAGAACTTTACCGGATTGGGCGTATGGTTTTCCGGAACTTTCTAAACAACATCGTGAAGCTATAGCTACAGGTAAGCGAGTTGCTGTTCCCGGATGTTATGCAAGTGGTTTTATGTCAATTGTTTATCCGTTGGTAAAACTCGGAATTGCACCGGCAGATTATATGTTTGCTTGTAATGCTGTTTCCGGATATTCCGGAGCAGGAAAAAAGGCAATTGCACAATATGAAGATTCGGCGAGAGAAAAGGCTTTTGATGCTCCTCGTTTGTATGCGATGGGACAAATGCACAAACATTTAAAAGAAATGCAAGCAATTCCGGGCTTGAGTGCGAAACCTAATTTTCAACCGTTTGTATGCGATTATTACAGTGGAATGATTGTAAACATTCCGTTGCAAACAGAACTTTTGGCAAAAAAAATAACAGCCAAAGATTTGCAGGAAATACTTGCGGAATATTATAACGGTTCGCCGATGGTCAGAGTAATGCCGTTTGCGGAAACAGGAACTGAAGACGGATTTTTGTCGGCAAATAAATTGTCTGGATTTGATTATATGGAAATCTACGTCGGCGGAAACGATGAAAGAATCAGTGTTTCTGCATGTTTTGATAATTTGGGTAAAGGTGCTTCCGGTGCGGCTGTTCAGTGTATGAACATAATGCTTGGTTGCGAAGAAACATTTGGTTTGTCAGTGTAAAAGTTGAGCCAATAAAATAAAAAAGGAGCGACAAAAAAACGCTCCTTTTTTATTTTATTTGACGAAGGGACAGACCCTGATTCTATTTTGGTATTTACTAAAAAACTTCCGGAGGATGTAAATAAGATTATTTTTTAAATATCATATTAGGATAAATCTTTTCCATTCGTTCGTTAGGAAAACGCTTATCTATAATTTCCCAAAAAGAATTCTGTGCGACAACGTTATCCAGTCGTTGTGACCATCGATAAACGGAAGTAAAACTTATGCTTGCATTTATTATAAAGAAGGTCAAAATTACCCAGCTGAATCTTTTTCCCATACGGTTAGGAATTTTTAGAATTAATTTTGCTATTTGCGGATAGAGAGTTTTCATCCACAAAATTCCGAGAACTCCCCAAAAGAATGAATACAACAGACAGATTCTTCCGTTGACATTAAACGGCATTTCCGAATAATCCCAAGATTTCGAGCCGAAAATCAATTCCTGTCCCCAAGAACAAAGGTATTCGACAGCACTGCCGGCAATAATTCCGCCGAGAAATGAAAAATGCTCGCCGTGGTTGCGGAATTTGTACAAAGCGATACTTATTGCGATAGCACCGACTCCGTATAAAAGATTAAACGGTCCGTAAACCAAACCGGTTCTACTTTCAAGATAGCCGTGTTTTAAGATACACCATAATGATTCAACTATCACGCCGGCGAAACTACCGATAAAAAGTAACCAGATGAGTTTGTAAAAATTTAACCCTTTAGCAAAATGATTTAATTTTTGCTCTTCAATATCAATTATTCCGTTAGCCGGAAAATCAATGGGAAGCTTGTTTTTTTTACTTTTTTTCCAATCTTTCCAGCGTGCTTTCAATTCATCTGTAAGGCTTGATGAAGTTATATAAGCTTTTACCAAATTGGCAGATGCTCGTTGAATAGAATTTACAAGCTCATTGACTTCATTTTTTGTTTCATCCGGAGATTTTTCATACAAATGATTTTTATAGTAGTCTTGCACATATTTTTCAGTATTATCAGTGATAGTCAATAGACGTATCGTTTCTTCTTCTAAATTTGTTTTTTTATCAAAATTTTTTGATGACAGAGTCTTATTTTTCATAGTCAGTCCTTAGTTTTATGTCGTAAAAAGAGGCGGCATGGTAAGAAATAAAAAGTCAAAGTCAATAGTTTGATTTAGGAAATTACAAAAAGAAATCAGTCTGTCGATTTTTGTACATCACGAGGAGAAGCTTGTCGGATGAATAAGGGACAGACCCTGATTTTGTTTTGGAATAGAGGTCTGTCCCTAAACACAAAGACACATAAAACAAACCGCCTCCGCAATGTTTTTCTGATTCTAAA
>JBGUUT010000004.1:0-38871 GCA_045133795.1 Spirochaetota bacterium | reverse complement strand
TGCAAATCTCCTCATCCTTCATAACCTGAGAAAACATAAAGTCGTCGGTTATCGTTAGGTCTTCCCATTTTTTAATTTTTTTCATTTAAGTATCCTTAAAAAATAAATTAGAGAAAAAATCTCTACTTATCTTTAATGTACTTGAGAGATATTTTTATTGCATGGTTGAAAGTTTTTTTACATGTAGCTTTGCATATTTTACATTTCGGCTTGCTGTAATCAAACAGACAAGGGGCTTACGCTTGAAAAAAAATACATAGGAGATTGATTTAAAATTCGTATTTCAGAATTTCGCAGTTACCTAATTTAAAATTTGCGTATTCCTCATTTGTCATGTCGTAAAAATACGAGTTTACGACTCTGGCAATGCCGCCGTGAGCGACAAGTAAGTAAGTTTTTTTGTCGGTTTTAAGTTTGTCCAGCAGGTTGTAAATCCTTTGTGCAAGGTGAAACATGGATTCACCGCCGTTGTAGCTGTCGATAAATCTTTGTCTTGCTGCAAAAAAATCAGGATTATCACGTGGCGTAGATTCGTACTTTCCGAAACATTGCTCTTTTAGGAGAGGTTGTACAATCATCGGGATACCGGTTTGTTCGTGAATGTGTTTTGCTGTATCGGCGGCACGGCGAAGAGGTGAACATAAGATTTCATCAATTTTCAAATTATCATTTTTTATTTTTTCACCCAATTCTATAGCTTGTTTGTGTCCCAATTCAGTCAAATCAATGTCTGTTGAACCGCATATTTTATTTTCAGCATTCCAGATAGTTTGCCCGTGTCTTGCAAAATATAAAAATGGCATTCTAGTTTCTCCATATAAAAAAGCCTGAGATTCAAAGTGTTGTGAACCGCAGGCTTATAAAGTAAATAAACTAATTAATTAAATTTTTTTAATAATAATAGAAGTATTGATTCCGCCGAATGCAAAGTTGTTTGTCATTACAGTGTTGAGCTCTTTATCAGTCAACTCTGTAATCATATTTACATCAGCACATTCTGGGTCTAGCTCTTCCAAGTTGATTGTAGGGTAAATCTTGTTATCTTGCATCATGAATAAAGAATAAATAAATTCATGAACACCGGAAGCTCCTAATGTATGACCTGTATAACTTTTTGTTGCACTTACAGGTGTTTTATTTCCAAAAACAGCTTTAGTAGCCGCACTTTCGGCAATATCTCCGGTATGTGTAGCGGTTGCATGCATATTGATATAATCTATATCTTGTTCTTTTATTCCGGCATTTGCCAAAGCAGCACGCATTGTAGCTTCCATACCTTCACTGGACGGAGTTGATAAGTGGTAACCGTCACATAATGAAGAGAAACCAATGATTTCTCCGTAAATCTTTGCACCGCGAGCTTTTGCGTGTTCGTATTCTTCCAAGATTACCATTCCGGCACCTTCACCTACTACGACACCGCCACGATTTTTATCAAAAGGTTGTGAAGCTTTTTCCGGAGTTTCATTTGCTGTACGACAAGCAACATCCATGATATCAAAAACTGAAACTGTAGTGTAATGTAATTCTTCAGCACCGCCGGCAACCATAACGTCTTGCAAGCCGTATTTTATCGCCTCATAAGACATCCCGATTGACTGAGAACTTGAAGTACAAGCACTGCTTGGAGAGAAAACACGTCCTTTGATTCCTAAAGGAGTTGCAATGTTTGCAACTGTAGTGTGATTCATAAGTTTTAAAAATGTCATCGACGGAATTTGTTCGATAGACTTGTTTATTAACAATTCATAGAAGAAATCTTCATAAGCTTTTGGACTTCCGATTGTAGAAGCTGCAGCACATCCCATTCTTCCGGAATGAAGAATGTCTTCGGATAATCCGCTGTCTTCGATTGCGATTTTTGCTGCACTTGTAGTCATCATAGAAAGTTTACCCATAGAACGGCGTAATTTTCTGTCTAATATTTTTTCATCAAAGTTTTTTACTGTTCCGGCAACAAAAGACTGAAGACCTTTGATTTCTTTCCATTCCGGAATAAAAACTGTACCACTTTTTCCTTGGTAAAAACTTTCTTTTATTTCCTTTTCAGTGTTACCAATTGGAGTATAAGCTCCGAAACCGGTAATAACAACTCTTCTCATTTTTTCTCCTTCAAATATTATTCTTAACAGAATAAGGGCTTTTTAATAATTTTTATGCAAAAAAATATTTGTTAAAAATCAAGAAAAGCCCCATATAAAATGGAGCTTTTCCATATATCGCAGAAATATAATTATTTCTTTTGTCCTCTGATGACTGTAACGTAACAGTTGTTGTATCTTTTTTCAACTTCTGCCATATTCGGTACAGTATCAACAATATCAAATCCACCAGCTTCAACAGCTTTTACCCAGTTTGTCCATCTCATAAAGCCGTGAACAGGTCGCCATTCGTCGTTCAATTCTACATTACCGTAATCATCTAATGAATTGATGATAAATTCGTGTTGAACCCAAGGACAGTATTCCGGACGAACAGTTTCTACGATTAACAAAGTTCCTTGTGGTTTCAATAGACGATATAGTTGCTGTAAAGTGAATTTCAAGTTAGTTGCAACGTGAATTGCATTAACAGCCCAAATAATATCGTATTGTTCTTCTTCCAATCCTAATTCTTCAAGTGATTTGTTAAAATCGTGTTTATTGAATTCAAAGTTAGAAAGATCGCCGGTGATTTCTTCTATCGGTTTTTTTGTTTTTCTGAGCATACTGTTTGTAACGTCGGTAAAGTTATATACAAATGATTTTAAATCTTTTCCGGCATCTTTTCTTTGACCCAAGAATTGTTTTGTTCCGCTGCCTAAACCGCCGCCTAATTCCAAAATCTTAGGATTGTTGCGGTTGTCAACTTCGTAGTTAAGAACTTTTCCGCCTAAAACGTTATTTACTGTATAAAAAAGTCCGTACTGATAATATTCATTAATAATGTGAATATTTTCTGGAGAATAAATAACGTTTACGCCGCTAGTTTTTCCTTCTAATATATCTTCATAATTATCAGCAACTAAAGCTAATAATTTAAATGCATGTATAGAACGAGGGTCTTCGTTATTACACCAATTATAGATTTCTTCATAATCTGTAGGCATTTCTTTTGATGTATATTTATAGAAAACAACACCGTTTTCTTCTTTTGATTCTACATATTCATCAAATTTTAAACGTTCCAAATCCCAGCGTAACATTCTGTCCGCTTTTTCTACATAGTTATATTTTTCCATGATTTGTTGAATTGAAATAAAATCTTTTAAATCTTCAGAGATTCCAATTCGATCAAAAACTTTTTTTATCAGCTGCAAGAGATATTTGTCTGTCAAAGGCCACATTGTTTTGACATTCTTGTCTAATAAATCTTCTAGATACCAATCTTCAAACATACCAATTTCCTTATTCTTTTGACTTGCTGCTCTTCCTCCAGCGTTTCATTTGAGCAGTTTGTATTGTTATATATAATAAAAATGAAAAAATCAATCCTTTTTTGGTTAGTCTATTTTTTCGGAAATTATTTGAATTTTGATGTTAAATAATTAAAAAAGAGAGCTGTTTTTTTTGTTAAAATCATTTTTTTCTTTATTTTACTGACTTTATTTTTTATTAAGGGTATGATATAAAAAGAGCAGAAGCTTTATTTTTTTAGTAATGAGGAAACAAAAATGGGAGCTTTATACAGAAAACTTCTTGTTATTGAAGACGATGATTTATTTTCAACACCATTAGTTCGTTTTCTTACTCAAAATCAATTTCAGGTGAATCTTGCTAAAGAAGCAACTTTCGGTGTTGAATTACAAGAAAATATTAATTTTGATTTAATCATCACAGATTTGCAAATGGACGGCATGAGCGGGAAAGAAGCGATTGATAAAATTGCTGAAAAATATCCGGAAACTAAAATTATTGTTATGTCCGGATATATCGGGGTAAAGGATGAATTTTGTGATATTAAAAATAATCCTTATGTTTGTGCTGTTTTTGAAAAACCTATAGACTATATGCAGCTTTTAGAAACAATAAAAGCCAATCTTTCATAGAAAAATAAATTTATAAATCAAGGATTAAAAAGATGTTCGATGAATTAAAAGAAGAATGTGGAGTTTTTGGAATTTCATTAAAAAATCCGTCTGAAGATGTAATGTACAATATGTACATGGGATTATTTTCTCTTCAGCATCGCGGTCAAGAAAGTGGCGGTGTCGCTTACTTCGACGATAACTCAAATATTCAAGTAGTAAAAAGTGCCGGATTGGTTGCAGAGAAATTGTTACCGCAGCTTCCGTTGAATTATCCGTGTAATTCTGCTATCGGTCATGTTCGCTATTCGACAAAAGGAACTGCGGGGATGATTAATGCACAACCTTTATTATTTAAATGTAATAAAGGAGAGGTTGCAATTGCTAATAACGGTCAGCTTCCTAATTATGATATTCTAAAGGAAGAATTAATATCAAACGGTGCGATTTTTCAAACATCAAGTGATTCTGAAATTTTAGTTCATTTAATGTCAAATATTCCGGGAAATGATTTTGAATCATCTTTAATTTCATCAATAAAGAAATTAGACGGTGCATTTTCTATGTTAGTGATGGGGGATAAAAATAAGATTGCGGCGTTTAAAGACCCTTATGGTTTTAAACCTTTGGCTTATGGAAAATTAGGCGATCAAGGGTATGTTTTTTCATCAGAAACCGCAGCTCTTAATGTTTTAGGTGTAACTGATATTAATTTCTTAGAGCCGGGTGAGCTTATTATTTGTGAAAACGGAGAAATTAAACAGAAACTTCATTATTCTGATAAGAAAAAAGCAAGTCAGTGTGTATTTGAGCTTGTTTATTTTGCTCGTCCGGATTCATCAGTTTTCTCAGAATCAGTTCATCAATTTAGATTTAATTCAGGTAGAATGCTTGCGAAAAATAGAAAAAAAGATACTGATATCGTAATTTCAGTTCCTGATTCCGGAAATATTGCAGCTTTAGGATTTGCTAGAGAATCGGGAATCCCTTTCGATATGGGATTAATGCGTAATCATTATGCCGGAAGAACATTTATTAAAACGACTCAGAAACAAAGAGAAGAAGCTGTAAAAATAAAGTTAAATCCGATAAAAAGCGTAATTGAAGGTAAAACTATTTCTATTGTAGATGATTCAATTGTTCGCGGAACAACATCTAAACAAATTATTAAAATGTTGCGTGAAGCCGGAGCTAAGGAAATACATATGTATCTTTCAAGTCCTGAAGTTTTGGGATGTTGTTATTACGGAATAGATACTCCGTCTACAGAAGAGTTGATTTCTAATAAGCATACACCGGATGAGATTGCAAAAATAATCGGAGCTGATTCGGTTACATTCTTACAACTTGAAGATTTAAGAGCTTGTTTGAAAGATCCGGATTCATATTGTTATGCTTGTTTTAATAAAGATTATCCTATTAAAAAACTTTAATAATTAAGTTTGTTACTTAATATTACAGAGTTGCCGAAACGTTATTTTTTAGTTTCGGCAACTTTTTTTTGTATACACTAAAGTAATTTATTAATCAGAAAAATATCTAATAGTCCGTTGTTTGATTAGTAAAGTTTTCCAATGTTGCAGATTGTATTAATTTAGAATTTTCTATAAAATTATTAAATTGCAATAATTTTACGGTACAGGTTTTATCCTTATTGTTCGGTAGGATTAAAGCAAAAGTTTTATCCGGAACTTTTCTGTCAAGCCATTTTTTATCAACCCAAGAACCGGTGTTTATGTAGATTTTTTGTTCTGCGGTTTTTAATGTTGGAAAATGTGTATGTCCCATTACTAGAATCTGTTGTTGAGAACTTGAAGAACGCAGGTATTCTGCAATTGCTGTTTCATCAAAATATGACGGGAAAACACCGGTAAGAAGGGCTTCTCGAATACTCATTTTTACAGGAACTTTGTTTATTCTTTGTCGCTCATTCCATTCGGTGGTTTTGTAAGTGTTTTTGTATAGTGTTCTGGAATCATTGAAATTTCCCCAAAAAGTAGGAATGATGTCAGAATAGCTGTACAAGCCGGGAGATTGTATCAGGTTATCTGTTCTGATAATTTTTTCATCCCACATGTCATCCGGAATACTGTTTGGTTTATTGTAAAGTATCAGTTTCCATGCAGCAAGATATAAATCGTAATCTCTGTATAAAGAATCGAACCATTTAGCTCCGACATTGTATTCAAAAAAAGCTCGCGATTTATTTCTGTCACTTGATGAAGCTATTTTTGAGACAATAAATCCCGGCGGGATAATTGAGTCTTCATTGATTTCAGCATTAGACACACTGTCCGGAGCGTTGAAAAAGTCTAATCTGTGACCATGTTCAATTCTGATAAGATTATTTTGTGTTCTGTAAAAGCCTAAACCCTTAGCATCATTTTTATTTTCACAGATAATGATATTTTCACCGAAAAGAAGGTCTAATTTTTCCTGATTTAATAACATGTCATGATTGCCGGGTGTGTAATGAATTGTGATTCCGGCATTTTTAATTTCGGCGAATACTTTTATAATGTCTTTATTTGCGTTGTAAACAGAAGCTAAAAATGTTTCTTCTGTGTCGTTAATATTGTTTCCCCATACAGGAACATCAACCGGAGCTACCCATTCGTCAATCAAATCTCCGGCAATCACCAGTTCTTTAATCCATGTCGCATTTTTTATGCAGTTTAAGAAAGTTTTGAAAATGCTTTTGTTTTCTATAAACCAACAGTAAGGAGAATTGTCTGTGTCAGAACAAGCTCGTTCGTCTCCCATGTGAATGTCGCTGATTATAATAGTTGCATAACGTGATGATTTTGCTTCTTCATTCATTGTGAAGTCGGGATTTTGTGTGGAACATCCGATGAATGAAATTATTAAGATAAGAGAAAGGTTAAAAAATTCTTTTTTCAAAAAGTGCCTCCTAAGATAAAAATGAAATATTTATAAGGCAAAGGAATTTACAAAAAAGAAAATAATAGTCAATATTAGAATATGTAATAGTGAGTATTTAAATATTAAATATTGTTATTCAGAATGATGATAGGTATGCAAGTTTTGAATATTATGTAATTTAATAGACTTAATAATCAGGATGCTAGAAAATATTTTCAAGATGAATATAAATTAGAGAAGAATAACTTTTTAACTGTGCTAATTTTCGAAACGATAAGAATGAAAAAACTTTTTTAATGCCGTTCAATAATTTGGGGAAGTTTTGATTGTACGGATGAAATATTTTATTGCTTTTTTAAAGATTTATTTAATAAATCAATAAAACTGTTTGTAACAATATCCCAAGAAAACTCGGAAGCTATTTGTAATGATTGCTTTTGGCATTGGGCCATTCGTTCCGGGTTGTCGAGTAAAGTTTCTAAAGCTTCTTGAATTGCGAAGCTGTCTCCGCAAGGAACGATTGTTCCGTTTCCTTTAACAAGCTCTACGGCTCCTCCGATATTTGTTGTTACAATCGGTAAACCGCAAGCAATGGCTTCCAACATTGCATTACTCATTCCTTCATTGTATGAAGACATACAGAATATGGAACTTTCTTGATAAAAATGAATCAGTTGTTGCTTTTCCAAACGTCCGGTAAATATAACTTTTTTTTCTATTCCTAACATTTTAGCAAGATTTTCCAGATTCTCTTTTTCCGGACCGTCACCGGCAATGACAAGTTGACACGGAGTTTTGATTGCGGCTACAGCTTGGATTAATAAATCAAAGCCTTTTATTTTGCTTAATCTGCCGACTGCGATTATTTGTTTCGGACTTATTTTTATGTCGGATTTATTGGTATAACGTTCTAAATCTATTCCGTTGTAAATCAAATCAATTTTTTTCTTACGAGATGTTTTGTATGCAAGTTCACGCAAACTTTGAGAATTGGCTATAGTCAAAAGAGAGTTTTTCCAAATGTAAGGACTTAAAAAACGAAAAACAAATTTGTCCAGTTTTGCCCAGCGTTTATCATAAAAAGGAACGTCTGCACCTCGTAACAATACGATGTACGGAATGCGAAAAATAAACGATAAAGTCATGGCGATAAAACCGGCCGGAACTCCCGACCATGCAATTATTGCATCATATTTAGCTTTCTTCGAGATAGATTGTTTGATTAATTTTGCTGCAAATCGCCATGATTTTACAGAGTAGGTGATTAATTCTTTTGATGACTGGAATAAAAAGTTTTTTTCATTTTTCCCAATGTTTAAAAAGAATAATCTGATTTTCCCGTTTATCTCTTTATGCTTTTTTCCGGATGAAGCAGTAATTAAATCTACTTGAATGTCGGTTTTTGCAAATTCTTTCAGCATTGCTTTATTTGCATTTCCCTGACCGCCGCCTAACGGCGGATATTCGGAGTTAAGCATTAAGAGTTTCATTTTTTCTCCTGTTGTTTTCTTCTGTTACTATTTATTTTTTTTCACCGTTTTTGTCTTTGGTTTTATCTGTACTAAAATTCGTTGTGTCTTGAATTATATACAATGGCCGTTGCTTTATTTCTTCATAAATTCGCCCGATGTATTCTCCCAGAAGCCATGTCGCAATAAATGAAAATCCCATAAATATAAAAAGCACTACGGTAAGAAATTTATACAAAGGATACACAACATTATTTATTCCGATATCGACCAGCATATAAATAATAAAACCTATTCCGAGAAAGATTGAAATAAATCCTAAAATCAAACCGGCACGTAACGGTAAAAGTGAAAAATTAAAAAGTCCGTCCATCCCGAGTTTTATCATTTTAGAAAATGTATAACCTGTTTTACCGTGAATTCTTTCCGGACGGTCAAAATCAACAAATGTGTAGCGATAACCGACCCATGCAACCATCCCGCGTAAGTAGCGAGCTTTTTCGGGCATTCTGTTAATAATATCAACAACTTTTCTGTCCATAAGACGAAAATCTCCGACATTTCGCGGGATTCTTACGTCACTGAATTTATCAAGCAATTTATAATAAAGAATAGCCGTATATTTTTTAAAGAAATTATCGTGTCGATTTCTCCGTCTGGCATAAACAATTTCGTAATTTTCGTTTTTCCAAAGTTTTGCCATTTCGACAATAACTTCCGGAGGGTCTTGCAAATCGCAATCTAATGTAACTACCGCATCTCCGGTTGAGTATTGCAAACCGGCTGTCAAAGCGGCTTGATGTCCGAAATTACGGGAAAAATTTATATAACGAACACGTTTGTCGTAATTTGCTAATTTATCAAGTTCTGCCAAACTGTTATCTATACTTCCGTCATTTATAAAAATGAATTCTGCTTCTGCGTTGATTTGCGGAAGTATTTCAATGAGTTTATCATAAATCAGTGGGATATTTTTTTCTTCATTCCATACCGGAATAACGAAGGAAAATAAAGGTTGTTTTGATGACTTCATCTTAAAGCTACCTTGTTTATAAAATTACGGAATTGTACCAAAAAAAAACGTGTATTACAAGTTTTGTAATTTCCGGCTTACGGTGTTTCCGGTAAGTACGTTGTCTTAATAAATAAATCGGTTTGTTCACGTAAATTAATTTGTTTTTCTTCTCCGTCGACAATTGTTTGAACAATAGGACGCATGGCGATTCCGGAATTACCGATAACTTTTGCCGGAACACCGTTGGAAAGCAAGACCATACTGCCTAACGGATAGAATGATATACTTTTAACAAATTCTTTTACCAATTGCGGTTCAAAAGAAGTTCCGCTTAACTGAAGTAAATAACGAACTGCTTCTTTTGCATGAATAGGTTTTCCGAACTCTTTCACGGAAATAGAAGCACTGTAAGTATCCAAAATACCTATTATCTTTCCGATATTTGTAATCTCTTCAGATTTTTTGTTTTGCGGATAACCGGAGCCGTCGATACGTTCGTGATGTTGTAATGCAGCAGAAGCGATTACCGGTGTAAATTTTGCCTCTCGCAGACAAACAAAGCCATTGATAGTATGTTCTCGTATTTTTTGTTTATCTTCGTCGGTAAGCGGAGATTCTTTTGTTAATATTTCGTTTGGAATCTTTAGCATTCCGATGTCATGAAATAAAGCTCCCAGAACTAAGTTGTTTTTCATTAATGAAGCCATATTCATACGTTTTGCCATCATTAATGCATATAATGCACAGTCAATAGATTGACGAAAAACTCGTGAGACATTCGGAATGTTGGTTCCCATTATAAGTTGAATGGCATCACTTTTTTTCCATACGATAGTTTCCATTTCTTGCAGCATATTTTGCAATGCAGTTCTGTCGAGGTCTTTTGTTTTTATTATACTGTCACAAAAGCGAGTAAGTCTTTTTACCCAGTCTTGATATATAATTTTAAGTTCTGTGTTTTTTGTATTGATTGTGGCGGAGTCTGCAGGTGTATTATTTACGTTTTCTTGAATAGATACGGAAGCTTCGGATGTTTGATTGTTTTCTTCGGAAACATCTTCTTCTACGGTCATAAAAATGCCGTCGCAAAGAATTGTCTCAACTTTCCAAGTTTCCAATGCTTTGATATGAAAATCTTTTATATGAGTTTTTTTGGGCATGAAAATCATATTATTGAAAATATAAGCATCTTCTGAAAAAGCACCGTTAATTTTTATGTCTTCTACTTTTATTTCATTCATCGCAGAACCCCTTTGTGGTCATTTCGGCAAAAGGATTGTTAAAAATAAATTTTCGGTTGAAACTGTAATATTTTTTTGTGGACGTAAAACAGTAGATTGTGTACAGTGCTTGGAAAATTGCAGTTTCTGCTTATATTTATAAATTAATCAGAAAAAACGGAGGAAAAATTGAAAAGTTCAAAAGGTTTTATTGTTGTTGCATTGATTGCAGTTTGTGTGGTTGCCGGATTGTTTTTGACATCATTGTATATGGTAGACAAAGATGAAATGGCAGTTATTACACGATTTGGTAAATTTACTGCAACTCAGCAACCGGGATTAAATTTTAAATTGCCGTTTGGAATCGATCAGGCTTATAAAATTCCGGTTAAGCGAATTTTCACGGAAGAATTCGGTTATCTTACCGGACGTTCTTATGACAGCGAATATCGCCGCGGAGAAAATGAAAGACGAGAAGCGACAATGCTTTCTGCGGATTTGAAAGTTATAAATGTAGAATGGATTGTTCAATATAAAATTAACGACCCGGTAGCTTATCTTTTTAATTTAAAGCAACCTAAAAAGACGTTGCGTGAAATCTCAATTGTTGCAATGAGTAAAGTTTGCGGGGATTATCTTTTTGATGAGATTATTACCATTGCAAAGTCTGATATTACTTTTAAAGTTTCGGAATTATTGCAGCAAATGAGCGACCATATGAAAATGGGTATTCAGATTAACACGGTTCAATTGATGAATGTTACTCCGCCGCAGGCTGTAGAAGCCGCTTACAATGAAGTATTGCAGGCACAGCAGGAAAAAGACAAAATCGTTAATGAAGCAAAAACGGAATATAATAAAAAAGTTATTCCGGTAGAAGGTGAGGCGGAAAGAGTTGTAGCACAAGCCAGAGGTTATTATGCTGAACGTGTAAAGATTGCGGAAGGAGAGGCTAAATATTTTAATTCCCTTTATAAAGAATATTCCAAAGCTCCGGAAATTACGAAAAAACGTATTTATCTTGAAACTTGGGCTGAAGTATTGAAACGTTTTAAGAATGTTCAAGTTATCGATGAGAATCAAAAAAATGTGTTGCCGTTTTTACCTTTGAACGGACAAAACGCACAAGTAAAGGAGGAAAAATAGATGAGAGAAGTAAATCCGCAAAAATCTGAATATAAAATGTTTTATGAAAGAAACAGAAAGTGGTTGGTGCCGACAATAGTTGTCGCAATTATTATAGGAATGTTTATTTGGCTTATGCCGGTTTATCTTTTGCAAGAAACTCAATGTGCGGTAGTGACACTTTTCGGGAAACCGGTGCGACAAATAACAAATGCCGGCTTACATTTGAAAATTCCGTATATCGAAAAAGTTAATGTGTTGCCTAAAGTTATCATGGATTGGGGCGGTGAAGTTCGTCAATTTCCTACTTATGATAAAAGAATGATTCTTGTAGATACTACTGTACGCTGGAAAATTAAAGATCCGATTGTATTTTTTGAATCATTGTCTACGGTGGATAATGCGATGTTGCGTCTTGATAATATTCTTGATTCAGCTTCACGCCAAGTGGTTTCACAACATCCGTTTGAGTCGCTTGTAAGAGATTCAAATCGCGTAAATCAGCTTGACGAACGAACTATAGATTTGTTGTTGCAGCAAGGTTTTACAAAGGAAGATTTGGTTTTTCCTAAAATAGATTTGGGAAGAAGCGATTTGTCTGAAGAAATGCGTGCAGCGGCAGAAGAGGAACTTGAAAAAATGGGAATCGAGATTGTTAATTTCTGGGTAAAGAAAATTAATTATATCGATGACAACCTAAAGTCTGTATATGAAAGTATGTGTGCCGAACGTCAAAAAATTGCACAGACATATCGTTCCGAAGGTGAAAAATATCGAGAGAAAAAGTTCGGAGAGATAGAAGAAAAGACAAAAGAGATTTTAGCTACGGCACAAGAAGAAGCTCGTAAGATTATGGGGGAAGCAGAAGCTAAGGCTACAGAAATTTACAGTCAGGCATACAATCGCAATGACTCGACAAGAGAATTTTATGAGTTTATGAAAAAAATGGAAGCATACAGAAATATTCCTGAAAATGTTTCGCTTGTGATTTCGACAGATTCGGAATTTTTCGATATGTTGAAAGGGTATTAGGAATAAAGAATGACAGAAAATGAAAAAAATAAAATGGCTGTATTAATCGACAGTGAAAATGTTTCGTCAAAAAATATTGAATTCATAATGAAAGAGTCTATTCGTCACGGTTTTCTTACTATAAAGAGAATATACGGCGACTGGACAGACCAGCGAATGACTTCATGGAAAAAGGTTTTGCCGGATTATGCTATTCAACCGATTCAGCAATTCAAAAATACTCAAGGGAAAAATTCTACCGACAGTGCGTTAATTATCGATGCAATGGATATTTTGTATACAAGCGAAGTTGACGGTTTTATTATAGTTTCCAGTGACAGCGATTATACAAAGCTTGCGGTAAGATTGAGAGAGTCCGGCAAAGTTGTGGTGGGAATAGGTGAGCAGAAAACTCCGAAATCGCTTGTAAATGCTTGTAATGAATTTCGTTATATAGAAATTCTTGAGAAAAATTTTGAGGGAATAAAAAAAGAATTAACTCAGAAAAATACAAAAAGCGAAGATACTAAAAAAGAAGATGATGAATTGTTGCAACATTTGATAGAAGCTTATGAAATGATAGAGCAGGAATCCGAATGGAAAAATTTAAGCAGTGTTGCTAATAATTTAAAACGTCTTGACCCGGCTTTTACACCGAGAACATACGGTTTCGGCAGACTTTCACATTTGATGGAATCGTATTCTAAGATTTTTGAATTGCGTAAAGACCCGCGTCACAGAATTATTAAGGTGAGAAAATTGCAAGATGAAGATGTGGCAAAACGCAGGAAAAGAAGACATCGGCCGAGAAGTCGTTATAATAACAACAAAAATGTTTCGGAAACTGTAAATGTTGCGGAAGTACAAACCGGAAATATTGAACAAACTAATGTAGAAAAGAATGATTTTGATAAAAAATTAGGCTTTTGGAGTCTGTTTGGAACCGGTTCGAAAAAAGACTGAAAGCTTGCAGTGTTTACATTTCGAACTTTTTAGTGTATTTAACTGTATTTAATTGTTAGGCTGTCGGATGAGGCAGGAGGAATTATAATTTATGGAAAAGATTAATCAGATAGAAAAATTAATTGCTGATTTAGAGTCAGGGAAAATTACATGTCGTGAAATTATGGAACAGACATTGCAAAATATTAAGCAATACGACAAAGTTCTTGATTGTTATATCAGCGTAAATGATGAAAAAATGCTTTTGGAACAAGCGGATGCTGCTGATAAACGTCGTAAAGAAGGCAAAGCTCTTTCTAAAATCGACGGTGTGCCGGTAGCAATAAAAGATAATATTACGGTACAAGGACTTCCTACTACTTGTGGTTCACGCATATTGGAAGGATATAATTCTCCGTATGAATCAACTGCAGCCGATGCACTTCGCAAAGCCGGAGCGATTATTGTCGGAAAGACTAACATGGATGAATTTGCCATGGGGTCAACATCAGAAACTTCGGCTTATCACAAAACTCGCAATCCTTATGATGCACAACGTGTACCGGGCGGTTCTTCCGGTGGTTCGGCTTCGGCTGTAGCTGCAGGATTGGCTCCGTTTGCTTTAGGTAGTGATACCGGCGGTTCTATTCGTCAGCCGGCTGCGTTTTGTGGTGTAGTTGGTATAAAACCGACTTACGGTCTGGTTTCTCGTTACGGACTTGTTTCTTATGCATCATCTTTGGACCAAATAGGAACTTTTGCCGGAGATGTTTACGGGGCGGCTTTACTTTTGAATTTTATCGCCGGTAAAGATGATAAAGATTCGACTTCTTTGTATTCATTCGACGGAGACTATACAGAAAACTTAAAGCAACCTATCAGCGGAAAAAAGATTGCATATTTCAAAGAATTCGTAGGAGACGGTTTACGTCCGGAATTAAAAACAAAATTTGAAGAATCAATTGAAACATTAAAGAAACTTGGTGCTACAGTGGAAGCTGTAGATTTCCCGGCAATAAAATATGCTATTGCGACTTATTATTTTATTGCAACAGCAGAAGCTGCCGGAAACTTAGAGCGTTATGACGGTGTAAAATACGGTTTCAGAAGTGATAAACAGCAAAACTACGAAGAAATGTTGTTGTCCAGCAGAAGTTACGGATTCGGAAAAGAAGTAAAGAAAAGAATCATGCTCGGAAACTTCGTACTTTCTTCAGGATATTATGATGCTTACTACCGCAAAAGCCAGAAATTGCGAACATACATAATGAAAGAAATGGAAAAGGTTTTTGAAAAGTATGATTTGGTTATTGCACCGACAACTCCGGATATCGCTTTTAAATTCGGTGAAGGCGACAGCGACCCGATGAAATTGTACCTCAGTGATATTACAACCGTACTTGCAAACTTGGCGGGAATCCCTGCATTGTCAGTTCCGTGCGGAATGGTAGACGAAATGCCTGTGGGATTGCAAATTTTCGGAAAACCGTTGGATGAAGCTGCGATTTTAAATGCGGCGTACCAGTTTGAACAAGAATTGAAACTTGATTTAAATCCGGATTTATCAAAACTTGCAGATGTAAAAGTGGAAGCAAAAGTTGAAACACAAGAGCGTGAAACTGTAAAACGTGCGTCTACTGTTTATACAAAAGAATTTATTCAGTCGATTTCTGACGGTTATATGAACCGCACGGCTGAAAATGACCGAACTCTTTGTCGTGATTTGGAAGCTTTGGTCGGAAAGAAAATTACGATGTCTGGTTGTATTTACAAAATTAACAGCCTCGGCGGTATTGAGTTCTATACATTACGTGACAGAACGGGAATGACCCAGCTTGTATTGGAAGGAGATTTGGCTAGAACAAAAATTTCTCCTATGTCTACGGTTGAAGTTTTCGGAAAAGTAACAAAAGAAGAGCGAAGTCCGTATAAGAATATTGAAATAAAAGTAGAAAAGCTTACTGTATTGGGAACCGCAGCACCGGAATTACCATTCCAAATCAGCGGTGACTTGAATAAACTTAACTTGCCGACAGTGCTTGACCATCGTCAGTTGTCTTTGCGTAATACAGAGCTTGCCGATATTTTCAAAATTCAAGCAGAAATTGCAGGTTCATTCTCTGAATTCTTACGTCAGAATGAGTTTATCGAAGTTAAGACTTCTAAAATCGGTGCTAATGAAACTGAAGGCGGTACAAACGTATTTGAAATCAAATATTTTGACAGAAGTGCGTTCCTTGCACAGTCACCGCAATTCTACAAACAAATGCTTGTGGGAACATCTTTTGAACGTGTTTTCGAAGTGGGACCTGTATTCCGTGCAGAAAAACACAACACAGTACGTCACTTAAATGAATACACAAGTCTTGACTTTGAAATGAGTTATATCAAAGATGAGCAAGATGTAATCGATATGCAAGAAAAGATGATTAAGTTTATCTTGAAAAACATAAAAGATAAATATTCAGATGTACTTGAACGCTTAGGTGTAGATATGAGAATTCCGGATACAATTCCTAGAATTCACTTTATACAGGCGTTGGAAATTGCAGAACAGCTCGGCGTAAAAGACATGGACGGAGATTTGTCTCCTGAAGGCGAAAAAACAGTTTGTCGTTATATTGAAGAAAAAACAGGAAGTCAGTTTGTTTATATTGTAGGTTATCCTGTTAAAAAACGTCCTATGTATACAATGCCTGATGAAAGATTGCCGGGATACACTCGTTCGTTTGACTTGTTGTACAAAGGACTTGAAATTACTTCCGGCGGTCAGCGTATCCATGATTACGAGCAGTTAAAAGCTAATATGATTGCCAACGGATTGAATCCGGCTGCGTATAAATCTTATCTTGATGCATTTAAATTCGGTATGCCTCCTCACGGTGGACTCGGAATGGGATTGGAACGTCTTACAATGCGTTTGCTTGAGCTTAACAATATTCGTGAGGCGACATTGTTCCCACGTGATATCGGTCGTCTTGAGCCGTAATTGCATCAGAATAAGGAGTTAGAAATGAATAGTTGTTTAAATACTTTAAAAGAGCGTGGTTTTTTTCAACAGTGTACGGATGTAGAAGGGCTTTCTGCTTTAATGGATAAAGGACCTGTGACATTTTATGTAGGTTGTGACCCTACAGGAACAAGTTTGCATATCGGTCATATGGTGCCGTTTTTTGCATTGCGTCATTTGCGAGAAGCCGGACATCACGGTATAGCATTAGTCGGCGGCGGAACTGCTCGTATCGGCGACCCGTCCGGAAAAACCGAAATGCGTAAGATGTTGACTTACGATATGATTGACCAAAATGTTGAGAAAATCAAAGCACAGCTTGATAGATTTTTGGGATTTGACGGTAAAACTGCATTTGCGGTAAATAATAAAGATTGGCTTGCAGATTTGAATTATATCGATTTTTTGCGTGACATCGGTTCATGTTTTTCTGTAAACAGAATGCTTACTTTCGAAGCGTACAAGAAGCGAATGGAAACAGGGCTTAGCTTTTTGGAATTCAATTATCAGCTTTTGCAAAGTTATGACTTCTTAAAATTGCACGAAGAATACGGCTGTAATTTACAAATCGGCGGCGATGACCAATGGGGAAATATGGTTGCCGGTGTAGATTTGATTCGTCGCAAAATGGGTAATGAACGTGAAGTTTATGCATTGACATTCCCGTTGATTACTCGTTCTGACGGAAAGAAAATGGGTAAGACAGAAAAAGGTGCGTTGTTCCTTGACCCAGAGTTGACTCCGGTTTACGACTTTTTCCAATATTGGCGAAATGTTGTTGACCAGGATGTTCGTAAGTTTATGTTGCTTTTTACATTCTTGTCGGTTGCTGAAATTGACGAGATTTGTGCCGGAGATATTAATAAAGCAAAAGAACGTTTGGCATGGGAAGTAACGGCTGAAATCCATGGTAAAGAAGAAGCAGACAAAGCTTTAGCCGGTGCGAAAGCTGCGTTCGGCGGCGGTGATAATATTGATATGATGCCGACTACCGAAATTGCTAAAGAACGTCTTGACGGCGGAATCGGGATTTTGGACTTGATGGTAGAATGCGGAATGGCAGCTACAAAAAGTGAAGTTCGTCGTTTGATTGTACAAGGCGGATGTAAAATTAACGGTGAGAAAATTACCGATGACAAAATGACAGTGAATGCATCTCATATTACGGATAAGGGAATTATCTTACAAATGGGAAAAAAGAAGATTCACAGAATAAAAGTTTAATTGTCTATAAACAAAGCGGTGTTTGCGTGATTTGCGATACCGCTTTTTTATTAACGAGAGGATTTGCTTGGTATTTACCAAAGTAAATACTTCATTCGTACGTTTTACGTACTTATCGAGGTTTAAATCCCTTTTCTAAAAGGCAAGCTGTTGTTGTATGTTCTAGGTAGTTTTTTCAAATGCTTTCGGGGAGTATTGATAGTATTCCTCAGAGTCATCAATTACAGACAGGCTTAATAATTGCCCGTTTCTGTAACATTCAGCAATACATTTATAAACTTTTCCATGTTGTATGGAACTATCTGATTTTCCTATGTATTTAACATAATAGTTTACTTTTCTTACTTCTACTTCCATTTTTTTCCTCAAGTATTTTTTCGGTTTATTAATTTCATTTCAATTAAACTATCGGTAAATTTTATCTTTGAAAAAGTTTGTAGTTTGCAAAGAGTCATTAAAAAGAAATTGAAATGGCAGTTTGAACTTCATGATTTACATCTTCGGGATTTTCTGCGTTAACGGTGTAAAATACCGGATTATAAGATATTGCAAATCCGATATTTTTACATGAAAAAGCAACTTTAAAGAATAATCCTAGTTTGACGGTATTGCTTCCGTCAACAATTTTTCCGTTTTTGTCTGATTCTATGGCGAAATCTCCGTAAAATGCGGCTTTAGCTTCAAACCATTTAATTACGGCAGTGTGCAAGCCGACGAAGAATTCATTATCAAATGTACAATTTGAATATTTATTATCATTATCAAAATAATAGTCTACTGCTAAATAGTCGGAAATCCAAAGCCCGGAGTTCAAATCTTTTTTAATGAAATTAAAGAAATCAAAAGTTAGTTCGACTTCGGTTTCGTTTTCAATAAAACTTTTGTAGTTTTCGATTTTCGTTATTCGTTGATTCGGACTGACAGTGTCGTAAATACTGATAGCAAAATATGAATTCTTGTATGAAAATCCAGCTGAAATAAACAAACCTGTATCAATTGAGAAAACTTCAGAATCAGACGGAGCGAATGTGAGATTGTGTCCTAAACCAAACTCCAGAGTTATTTTTTTTGTCGGATTAAAAATTAAGCCTACTCCTAATTCCGGGTAAATTTCAGCTATAGTTATTGTATTGCTTAAATCTTTTGCGGTAGTTTCCAGAATCATAGGAGTGGTAAAATAAAAATTAAATGCGAGTTTGTCTGTTAGCTTGATTTTTGTACCGAAAGTTAAATCTGTTACATCAAAGCAAAATGAATCGAAAGCTAATTTATCATCATTTTTTGCAATATTAAAACTTGCATTCATTCCGAAATCAAAAGAAAAAGAAAGCTTGCTTTTTTTGGTATTCGGATTTTCAGCTTTTACGACTGTTGTTTCTTGAGCGAAAATATTCAAAGCGACGAACATTAGAATTAAAACAAAGATTTTTTTGTGCATTTTTATTTCCTCGTAAATGAATTATTTTTGCGAAAGTGGCGATTACGACGCTTTCAGCAACTGTTGAAAATAATTTAGAAACAATTTTAATTTTCGAAAAAGATTTTACGTTGCGGCAGTTTTGCGAAATGGAGAGAAGTATTTGAGGAAAATTTTATTACGATTATTAATATTCTATAATCTAGGGAAAATGATAAGATTTATGGCAGGGAGCGAATATGGTCAGACTTTTTTTCAACATGGTTATAAAATTTATTGTCGGTTTTCTTTTCATGGCGGCTTTTTTGTTTCTTTCTGCCGGGTCATTATTTTATTTTAATGCATGGCTATTCTTGGCGTTACTTTTTATTCCGATGTTGATTCTTGGGATTATTCTTTTTGTAAAAGCACCGGATTTGTTGGGAAAACGCCTTTCGGTAAAGGAAAAGGAAAGGACTCAAAAAGGCGTGGTGGGATTTTCTGCGTTATTATTTCTTGCAGGATTTTTTGTTGCCGGTTTTGATTTTCGATTTGGCTGGTCGGCGGTTCCGCTATGGCTTGTAATAATTGCTTCTGTTGTTTTGATAATTTCTTATGCGTTGTATGCTGAAGTTATGCGGGAAAATGCTTATCTTTCTCGTACCGTAGAAGTTCAGAAAAATCAAAAAGTTGTAGATTCCGGACTTTATGCAGTGGTTCGACATCCGATGTACGCAGTGACAATTTGGCTTTTTTTATCTATTCCGTTGGTTTTAGGTTCGTTGTGGGCATTGCTTTGTTTTGCTTTTTACCCGATTATCATAGTTGTACGAATTATAAATGAAGAAAAAATTTTAGAAAACGGCTTAAGCGGCTACAAAGAATATAAACAAAAAGTCCGCTGGCGTTTATTGCCGTTTGTATGGTAAAAATTTTTTGTATCTTCAAATTTTATTTTTTTCTTAATAAATGATTTTCATATATTTGTCTTGACAGTTGAATGTGTAATCAATTATAAATAAGAAGAACAATTGAATAAACATTCAATCAACCTACAGGAGGGAAACATGAAATGTGAAAATCATAAAAGTAATTTAAGTTGCGATTGTGAAGTAATTCATGAAGAGCTTGTACAGAAAGCACGAGATGTGATGATTGAAGAGTCTGACGTTACATTACTTGCATATTTTTTTAAGGTTTTCGGTGACAGTACGAGGATAAAAATTCTTCAGGCGTTAAGTGCCGGAGAGCTTTGCGTCTGTGACATTGCGGTTGTGTTAGATATGACAAAATCTGCGATTTCTCATCAGTTGCGTTTTTTGCGAGAAGTAAATCTTATAAAAGCTCGGCGTGACGGGAAAAATGTTTTTTATTCTTTGGCAGATTCTCATGTTTTGACAATTCTTTTGCAGGGCTTGGAACATATTAAGGAATAAGGTGGAATATTATGGAAAAAAATCAGATGTTTGTATTTATAATTTTGACAATATTTTACTTCGCATATTTATTGAAGGCGTTGGTTCTTACTACTAAAGGAATCAAAGTAAATCAAATGGGATACGGTAAAAAATCATTCAGAACAATAGTTGTCGAGAAATTATTAAAAGCTGTTACATTTTTGATGGTACCGTTGCAATTAAGTGCAGTGTTCTCATTTTTGCCGTTACAAATAAAAACGCCGGAAATCGTACAGAATATCGGATTGGTAATTTCGATATGTGGAACAATTTGTTTTATTTGTGCGATGTTGACAATGGGAAAAAATTGGCGTGCAGGAATTGCTCCCGAAGATTCTACGAATTTTGTGAAACACGGAATTTATCGTATCAGCAGAAATCCGGCGTTTTGCGGATTTGATTTGATTTATTTAGGAGTTCTGCTTGTTTTTCCGGGAATAATTCATGCAGTTTCAGTTTGTTTTACAATAGTAATGTTTCACTTTCAGATTTTGGAAGAAGAAAAGTTTCTTCTTGTAACGTTTGGAGAAGAATATCGTGAATACATGCAGAAAACAGGACGTTACTTTTTATTTTTTTAAAAACGGAGGAGACTATGAAAAAAACTTATGAAATTAAAAATCTAGATTGTGCCGTTTGTGCGGGAAAAGTTGCAGCGGCAATAAACAAGCTTCCGGAAATAGATAATGCTCAAATTGATTTTTTAACAAAGAAACTTTCCGTTGAAGCTACGACTGAAAATTGGGAAAAACTTATGCATAAAGTTATAAAGACTTGTCACAAGATAGAACCGGATTGTGAAATCGTAATGACGGAAGCAGATCATCATCATTGTCATCATAATGATTTAAATAAGCTTTTCTTTATCAGAATTGCAATTACTATTGCGTTGGGAGCATTTTGCTTTATTGTCGATAATGAAACATTAAAATTAATCGTAGCTTTGGCGGCTTATTTTGTAATCGGTTATGATGTTTTGTGGCGAGCAGTTCGAAATATTTTTCGAGGACAAGTTTTTGATGAAAACTTTTTAATGACAATTGCGACTGTCGGTGCTCTTTTTATAGGAGAATATCCCGAAGCAATCGCAGTAATGCTTTTTTATCAAATCGGCGAGGCATTCCAAGAAGCCGCTGTCGATAAAAGCAGAAAGTCTATCGCTGATTTAATGAATATCAGACCGGACAAAGCAAACGTTTGTCATGACGGCCAGATTGTGACGGTAAATCCAGAAGATGTTACGGTCGGAGAAGAAATTGTGATTCGTCCCGGTGAGCGTATCGCACTTGACGGCGTAATTATTTCCGGGAAATCATCGGTAAATACTGCCGCACTCACGGGAGAATCTCTCCCTGTTGATGTTGAAGAAGGCGGTGAAGTCATCGGCGGTTGTGTAAATATCAGCGGATTATTAAAAGTTCGTACTACTAAATTATTTAATGAATCTTCTGTTGCCCGAATACTTGATTTGGTTGAGAAATCAGCAGCCAATAAGGCGAAGAGTGAAAAGTTTATCACTCGTTTTGCTCGTTATTACACGCCGTTCGTTGTTTTGGCAGCAGTATGTCTTGCAGTTTTACCGTCATTGTTATTTGGAAACTGGCAGGAATGGTTGCACAGAGCTCTTGTATTTTTGATAATTTCTTGTCCGTGTGCATTGGTTATTTCTGTTCCGTTGTCATTTTTCGGCGGTATCGGCGGAGCTTCAAAAAAGGGCATTTTGGTAAAAGGGGCAGAGTATCTGGAGAAATTATCACAATGCAAAACAGTAGTTTTTGATAAAACCGGAACATTGACAAAAGGACAATTTGTCATTTCACATATAAAATCAAAAGATTTACCGGAAGATGAATTATTAGAAATTGCGGCAGCTGCACAATGGTTTAGTAATCATCCTATTTCACAATCAATTAAAAATAAGTACGGAAAAATGATTGATGAAACAAGAATTTCAAAATCGGAAGAATTTGCCGGTCACGGAGTACATGCAGTTGTAGACAGAAAAGATGTTTATGCCGGGAATAAACGTCTTATGGAACAAATCGGCGTAATTTGTGACAGCGTATCTCATGTAGGAACGGAAGTACATCTTGCAATTGACGGGAAATATGCCGGTTACATTTTAATATCAGATGAAGTCAGAGATGAGGCTGCTTTTGCCGTGAACACACTGAAGAGAATGGGAATAAAGAAAACCGTAATGCTTACCGGAGACAGACGTGAAGCTGGTGAAGCTGTAGCCGAATTGTTGAAAATAGACGAAGCTTTTACTCAATTACTTCCGGAGCATAAAGTAGAATGTATAGAACGCCTGGAAGTTGAAGGCGATGGTCCGTTGATGTTTGTCGGCGACGGAATAAATGATGCTCCTGTTTTGGCACGTGCGGATGTTGCTGTAGCTATGGGAGGACTCGGAAGCGATGCAGCAATAGAAGCCGCCGACATAGTGTTGATGGAAGATAAACTTTCACGACTTGCAACAGCCGTAAAGATTGCACGCAAAACTATGGTGATTGTGCGGGAAAATATAGTTTTAGCATTGGGAATAAAAATGTTAATTTTAATTCTCGGAGCATTCGGTCTTGCCGGAATGTGGTTGGCGGTGTTTGCAGATGTGGGCGTTTCGGTGATTGCAATATTGAATGCAATGCGAACATTGAGAGGGTAAGGAGATAAAAATGAGGAAAATCGGGATTTTACTTGAGTGTCAGATTGATATTGATGATATTAGGATTATAGAAAAAGGTAATCCGGGAGTAGGAGGAAGTGAATATTTACTGTTACAGTTATTTTATTATTTATCTCAAGAGAATGAATATAATTGCAAGCTGTATTGTGTCGGATGTAATATTAACAATGTAAATCTTGTATCTGTACAATCGGATATTGAAGCAATAAAAAAAGCAACAGAAGATGAAATTGATGTTTTTATTTTTATTCCTAAGAAAAGAAAGTCTGATTTTTATAAAGAAATACAATATTTAAAATTGAAATCTATAGCATGGGTACATAATTATATATCATACGATGTTATAAAATTATTGCGTGATTGCGAAATGGTTAAGCGTGTTATTTTTGTTGGGAAGCAACATTATGACTGTTACATTGATGACGAATTAATAAAAAAATCAGATTATATTTATAATATGCTCAGCTATGAAAAACGTGAGTATATACCTTCGAAAAATAAAAAGCCGATTGTTACTTATGTAGGGGCATTAATTCCTGCAAAAGGGTTTCATAAATTGGCGAAGGTCTGGAAAAATATATTAAAAAAAGTCCCAGAGGCTAAATTGCAGGTTATAGGTAACGGTAGACTTTATAACAAGAATGCTGTATTGGGGAAGTATGGAATTGCAGAATCAAAATATGAAAAAAAGATTCTTAAATATTTAAGTGACAATAACGGAGAACTTCTGGATTCTGTTAAATTTTTCGGTAGTTTAGGAAATGAAAAAAATAATCTTATCGAAAAGACAAAGGTTGGGGTAGCAAATCCAACCGGAATAAGTGAAACTTTCTGTTTGTCGGCAGTTGAATATAAAACATATGGAATACCGGTTGTAACTTATAAAGGTTACGGTTTATTAGATACAATAAGAAATAATGTTGATGGCATTTTGATAAAAAGTAACGCTCAACTCCAAAAGGCGATTGTACGCTTACTTATTGATGATAAGAAAAATTCTGAATATGGAAAAAATGGTATTTCATCCGGATTTGTAGACTTTTTACCGAATAAAATAATTGTTCGATGGAAAGATGTTATTGCGAATATTTGTAATAACGTTCCTACTGAAATAAAAGTTCCTACTAATTATTTTTTTGATGATTTTAAATGGTTGAAAATTATTAATTATAAAATAAAACAGATTTTACATGTAAAATTCCAATCTGTTGCATATTGCGTAAGTTGGTTGAAAGTTCTTATTAAGAAAATATTAAAAAGAAATTCTTAGAGGGAGTTGTTAATAAAAAAACTTTCCGCAGATAAATATTTTATTTGCCGGAAAGTTTTTGTTTCTTTTTAAAAAAATGCAACTTCTCCGTCTTTATCGATTCCGACGATAACCGGAAAATCTTTTATGGTAAGTTCACGTATAGCTTCTGCACCTAAGTCATCAAAAGCTACGATTTTTGAAGATGTTACACATTGTGCCAAATATGCACCGGCACCGCCGACAGCTAAAAGATAAGGAGCGTGATATTTTGTTGCAAGTTTAGTGACATTTGCCTCTCTTGTTCCTTTACCGATTGTAGCAGCAACACCGTTTTGCAATGTCATTTCTAGAAAAACATCCATTCTGTAGCTTGATGTCGGACCGCAACTGCCGACAGCTTTGCCGGGTTTGGTCGGTGTCGGTCCCATGTAATAAATTACTTTATCTTTTAATGTAATAGGCAAATCTTTTTTTTCTTCTAAAAGATTTAATATTCGTTTATGTGCTGCATCTCTTGCCGAATAGATTGTCCCGCTTAAAAGTAGGCTTGTACCGGCTTTTTGTTCACGCAATATTGCAGCATCTGTATCTAAGTTTATTTTAATCACAATGTTCTCCAAAATTATTAAAGCACAATATTTGCATGACGTGTAGAATGACAGCAATAATTATATGCAACCGGTAAGCCGGCAATGTGTGTCGGTGCGGATAAGATTCGTACGGAAAGAACTGTTGTTTTCCCGCCGACTCCCATCGGACCAATGCCGCTGTTGTTGACTTTTTCCAAAATCTTTTTTTCCATATCGGCATAAAAAACATCTTCATTGTGTTCGTTTACCGGTAAAAGTAAAGCTTTTTTTGCCATATGGGCTACAGTATCGAAAGACCCGCCGATTCCTATGCCGACTATTGCCGGCGGACACCCTCGACTGCCGGAAGCTATGATTTCATCGGCTATGAAATCTACAATTTCATCCGGAGTAGTTGACGGAATCATCATTTTTAAACGAGATTGATTTTCTGCACCGAAGCCTTTCGGCATAACGGTTAGTTTTATTTTATCACCGGCAACTATATCCGTAAAAATAACAGCCGGCAGATTGTTGCCTGTATTTTTACGTCGCAAAGGGTCTTCTACTACAGATTTTCTTAAAAAACCTTCATCATAAGCTTGTTCAACGCCGGCATTTACGGCATCTGTTAATAAGCCGCCGCAAATATGGACGTCTTGACCGATTTCGACAAAGACAAACGCCATTCCCGTGTCTTGACAAAGCGGGAAATCATTTTGTGCTGCGATTTCTGCATTTTTCAGCAAAATATCCAAAACCTGTTTGGCAGAATCCGAGGTTTCGTTTTGTTTTGCATGTAACAAAGCATTTTTTATATCATCAGGCAAACAATAGTTTGCTTTGATAAAAAGTTGTTTTACGGCAGAAGTAATCTCAAATGCATTAATTTCCCGCATGATGTCTCCTATTATTTTGCGTTTTCTAAAGCAGAGATTTTATCCAATCTGTTTTGGTGTCTGCCACCTTCAAAGTCTGTTGAAAGGAACGCTTTTACTATAGATTTTGCTAATTCCGGGCCGGTAGTTCTTCCGCCCATGGCAAGGACGTTTGCGTTGTTGTGTTTTCGTGTCATTTCGGCAGAAAAAGGTTCGCTGCATAATGCACAGCGAATGCCGTTGATTTTATTTGCGGCAATTGAAATCCCGATTCCTGTTCCGCAAATTAAAATACCTTGTGCATTTTCGGAAACTACTTTATTACAAACTTTTTCGGCATAATCCGGGTAGTCAACGGAAGATGTGTCGTGACAACCTAAATCTTCGATTTCTAACGCTAAATCTTCCTTTATATATTTAAAAATTTCTTGTTTTAATGCGAAACCACCGTGATCGCAACCGATATAAATCATGATATAAACTCCTGAGAATATATGAATTTTTTGCTGTATTTTAAACTTTTATGACTTCAGGTCAAGTAAAAGAAGAATGTTATAAAAATCATTATTCTGGTTTTCTGTTGTTTATTTATAAAAATGTGTTATTGTCATAGTTAATTGAAATAAGAGAGGTGTTTAAAGATGAGATTTAGAAAAATCGCATTGATACTTTCAATAGCTGTATTGTTTAGCTTTGATGTATCAGCAAAAGAAAGATCTGCAAAGTATTATGAGACAATGTACAAAGCAGCCATAAGGATGAAAGAAAAGCGTAATCTGGTGAAAGAAATGTATAAAAACATAAAAGAAGATTATGCTCAGATTATTTCAAACATAATTGATGAACAGTATAATTACGGAGTGGAGAAAGATAAGAATTCATTCAAAGATTATGAAGAGTGGATTTATTATACGGCAATGTGTGCCGGAACGTTGAAACTCAGCGGTAAGGTAGAAAAATTGAAAGCAATGTATTCATATGTAAAAACTCCGATATATATGGGAACTATTGCTCACGTTTTGGCATTAACAGGAGCAAAAGATGAAGTTTTACCATGGTTAAATGAACATTTGCGTGAAATGAATACTATGGTAAGAAAAGGTTCCGGAAGTATCGGTTATAAAGAAGAGATTGTAGAAGGTATTCTTTTAGGAATGAAAGAATTTAAAGACCCTACATCTTTTGAACATGTATTCTTTGCTACTGTTCCGAATTATTCTGAAAGAATTCGAAAAATTGCACGTGAAATTCTTGCTGAAATTACAGATAATCCCGCACCGTTAATAGCAACTTTTATCAATGCTGAAAGTGATTTTTCTCTTGTAAGGGAATTGCTTGCTTATGCTCACAAAAGTTCTTCATCTACAGAAGATAAAGAAAAATTATACTTGTCAGTTTTGGATCATTGCTTAGGACAGTTAGTAGAAAATAATCCTGAAAATATGGCGTTTAAACCAAAAGTAGAACAAGATGCTGTTTTTTATTTAGGTGAAATTCAGGCAAAAGATTCATTGGCAGTAAAATTGATTGCAGAAAAGTGGAAAGTTGATAATTCAGACAAGAGAGGCGTTGCTGAAGATACAAATGTAAAATTGACAAATATCGATGCTTTACGAAAAATCGGAAGCCCGGAAGCAGCTAAAGTATTGTTAGAAAACTTGAATATTTACTATACTGCAGGAATTCAAGGATTCGGAACAGGTTACGGTACAAAAGAAGGGAACAAGATTTTTATTGCGGTTATCAGAGCTTTGGGAGAAATCGGCGGCGATAATGAAGATATTATAATTGCATTGGAATTGATTAGAAAATCTGATGTGTTCGGAGCACCGGTTATACGTGAAGCTAAAGATGCATTGGAAAAACTTTAAGAAATAGTTTTTAAATAAACAGAAAGACTTGTATTTTGTATAAAGCAAAAGGCAAGTCTTTTTTTATTTCTCAATATATTCTTGTGATTAAAAAAGACAGCGTAAATTAACCTTGTAATAATCTTTATTTATTATCTGAATAAAGAATAAATTAGTTGAATATGAATAAAAAGCTACTTATATTTTTTTCCGGAATAACAAATTGGAGGTAGTAATGTTAAACAAGAAGTTGATAACTTTGATGAATGAGCAGGTTAATAAAGAATTTTATTCAGCTTATTTGTATCTGGATTTTGCAAATGTTTATGAGGCACAGGGGCTTTTGGGATTTGCTAATTGGCATAAGATTCAAGCACGTGAGGAATTAGATCATGCAATGCTTATTTATCAATATTTGCACTGTAATAATGCTCAAGTAAAATTGACACAGATAGAAGCTCCCGATGTTATGATACCGGAAATAAATAACAGTTTTGGGATAAATATTGAAAAATTACAAGAATTACTCAAAGCTGCATTGAAACATGAAGAACACATAACTTTATTAATCGATAATATTTATACTGTTGCGCTAGATTTAAAAGATTACAGAACAATGCAGTTTTTAGATTGGTTTGTAAAAGAACAAAGCGAGGAAGAAAATAATTTTAGAAATTTGCTTCAGAAAATACAATTATTCACTTCTGATAACAAGGGACTTTATTTATTTGATAATGAATTGGCTGCAAGAAATTATGCAGTACCGACATTGATACTTTAACAAATGATATTTTTTAACAAAATAAGTTGATTTAAAACACACTTTCAGAAGTGAAGTGTGTTTTTTTATCTTTGTTTAAGTAAAATGAATTAAGGCATGGAATCTGCTTTTATTTGGAAAAAATATCGAATGTTTCCAATTTTACAGGGGATATTCACTGATGAAAAAAATGAGGAGATTTCATGTTAAAGATTTTAAAAGTAGTAACTTTTTTACTTTCGATTTTGGGATTAGTTTTTGCCTGTACTCCCGGAGAAACAGAGCCTAAGTATGACGATAATCCTAAACCATCATCTATTCCGGTAACAATAAAAATAACTAATGCAGCTGATTATGAAGACTGCGATTTCTATATTTCCGGAACTTTGGATGACAGATATTTATCTATTCCGAAAACTAACGGAGATTCGTTTAATATTACGGTTTCAAAAGGTAATTTATCGTTGTATGTTAAAGCTAAAAAGGGAGATACTGTATGCGGTTTGGGGGAAATAGCAATTTCTCTTACGGAAAAAGTAGAACTTTTTGTTACTTTGACATCGAATTTCAGTAATGCAACTGTAATTTTTGACACAAACGGCGGAAGTGTTGTTGAGTCTAAAACAATTATTTCCGGCATGGAAATCGGAACATTACCTAACTCAACAAAAGACGGTTTCGTTTTGGAAGGTTGGTATTTAGACGACACTTTCACAACAAAAGTAAGTTCATTATACAAAGTTAGCAAAGATATAACCTTGTATGCAAAATGGATTTCGGCAACAGAAGAGTTAACTGTGACATTTGAAACAAACAGCGGAAGTTCCGTAAATGCACAGACTTTAAATGCCGGCGAGAAAATAGGAACAAGTCCGGTAACAACAAGAACCGGTTATGTTTTCAGCGGTTGGTATTCAGACATAGCGTTGACTCAAGCGGTTTCATTTCCGTTTTCGGTAACATCAAATTGTACTTTGTATGCAAAGTGGACAGAGAAAAATAATGTTGTTTATCCAGAAGCAATTACTTTAAATCAAACAAGTGTTGAGATTTCACAAAATGATACAATCACATTAAATGCAAGTGTTTCTCCTGCAAATGCAACAAATAAAACAATTACTTGGACGTCTTCAAATGAAAGTGTGGCGACAGTAGCCGGCGGAGTTATTACAGGTGTGTCTAAAGGAAGTGCAAATATTATTGCGACTGTAACCGGTAAAGACGGTAAAAGTATTACGGCAACTTGTTTGGTGACAGTTTCTGATTCAATTATTCCGGTAGAATCTGTTTCTATCGCAAAAGGAAATTATACTGTGGAAGCAGGGGCGACATTATCAGCTCCGTTGACTGTTACTGTTTTACCGGCAGACGCAACAAATAAAAGTGTTATTTGGTCATCAAGCAATGAAAGTGTTGCGACGGTAGACCAAAATGGTAACGTAAAAGGTGTAGCAGCCGGAACAGTTACAATTACGGCTACATCTCACAATGCAAAGTCAGATTCTGTTGGTGTTACAGTTAGTGGCAGTAAATGTGCAATGCCGAAACTTATGGTCGATACTACGATAGTGGAAAATAACGGAACTTGTGATGCGACAATAAAAACTTCTTTTAGTTTTGAACGTGGCAACATGCTTGATATTGTTCATTATACTACAGATGGTTCTGAGCCTACTACAAGCAGTAATACAGTGAGTCCGTTTACTATTTCAAAAGCCGGAACTTATACAATCAAAGCTTTTGCCGTTCAAGGCGGAACCGGTGCCAGTGACATATATACGGCAACAGTTAAGGTTACTGACCCGATTGCCGGAAAGACAATCGTTTTTGTAAAAGCCGATTCTGCACCGAAATTCTGGGTATGGGAACCTGACGGAGAAAAAATAAGTGAAAAAATGGGATTTGAATGGAATAATCAAGATTCAATGAAAACAGTTGAAGCTGGATTGATGAATGATTCTACCGGTTGGTTTATGTATGATATTTCATCTTATGCCAGCGGAAAAGCTATCAGTTTTATTTTAAATCAAGGCGGAACCGTTACTACAGATAAAACAGGAACTTTCTGGTATGACGGAACAAACTTTTATGATACAGACCCGACTACGGTTACTTATTCTGAACCGGTTATTACAATTAATCCGAAAGATGGCTATAAAGTAAAAACTACCGGAACTATTTCTATATCCATCAAAGACGGTAACAGTCCGTTGATATCAGCTAATGCGACAGTAGGAAGCAAATCTTTTTCATTGTCAGATTTTGAAAGTGGTTCTGCATCTGTCAAAGTGGCGGATTTAGGAGTATCAAACGGAGCTACTGTCAATATTTCAGTTACAGCTTCAAACAGTATCGGTTCAAGTTCTGAAAGTGCGACAGTGATTGTAGATGATACAGTAAAAATAGATAAGTTTACTTGGGATAATGCGTTAATCTACTTTGTAATGACAGACCGTTTTTATAACGGAAATTCATCAAACGATACATCTTACGGTCGTGTAAAAACTGACTGCAAAGGAAAAAATATCGGTACTTTCCACGGCGGAGATATAGTAGGACTTACTCAAAAACTTGATTATCTTGATGACTTGGGTGTAAACGCTATTTGGATTACTGCTCCTTATGAACAGATTCACGGATGGGTAGGTGGTGGTTCCGGAGATTTTGCACATTATGCTTATCACGGTTACTATGTACTTGATTATACCGGAATGGATAAAAACATGGGTACTGTAGAAGAATTCAGAACTTTTGTTAATGCAGCTCATGAAAAAGGTATTCGTGTCGTAATGGATATAGTAATGAATCATACAGGTTATGAAAATCTTAAAGACATGGAAGAATACGGGTATGGTGCTCTTTCCGGAGGTTCTTACAGTTGGTTACCAAGCGGAGGTGAAACGTTCCACGACAAACCTATTAATAAGCAAGGAAGTGGCTGGGATAAATTCTGGGGTGCAAATTGGATTCGCGGAGATTTTAGCGGATATACTATCGGCAGCGGAGATTTACAAGGATGTTTGACGTTCTTGCCGGACTTTAAAACAGATTCTACAAGTTCTGAGCCTGCACCTGCTATTTTAAAAACAAAATGGAGTAAAGAAACTTCCGGATTTGAAGATTGGATTATTCCTGCAGCTAAAGATTTGCGTAAGGATTTAGGTTTGGCTCCGGCTGTTTATATAGAAAAATGGCTTGCTGCATGGGTAGAAGAATTTGGTATTGATGGATTCCGTTGTGATACAGCTAAACATGTTGATAAATACAGATGGAAAGAATTGAAAGAAATATGTAAGACTGCTTTGCAAACTTGGAGAAAATCGAGCAGAGCTACCGGAGCTGCTAAAGACTGGGATGAGGATTTCTGGATGACAGGAGAGTGTTATACTTGGTATATCGGTGACGGTTCTTATTACAATTCCGGTTTTGATTCTATGATTGACTTTACGTTTAATGCCGGTTCGGGAAGAACTCCGGGGATAGATGAGTGGGCAGACCGTGCGAATAAGTTAAATGGTTCACCTGATGACGGTCAAAATGCGTTAGCTTATGTTTCCAGTCACGATACAAGTTTGTACAGAGCGGGCGACATGAAAGATTTGGGAACTAAATTTGTATTGTTGCCTGGACAGGTTCAGATTTTCTACGGTGATGAAACAGCACGTCCTTACGGTGACGGAGGCTCTGACAGTACTCAAGGAACTAGAAGTGACTTTAACTGGAATGCGGTTGACGGCGATGTAAATAAACACTGGAAGAAAGTCGGTAAATTTCGTCAAGGTCATCCGGCAGTCGGCGGCGGTAAGCAAACAGAAATTGCTTCCAATACTTATAAACGTTATTACAATGGTCAAGCCGGTGAAGATACAGTAGTAATTTATGTTGGTAGCAGTAACAGTGTAACAGTAAGCGGAGCTTTTGATGATGGTATGCAAGTTCGTAATGCTTACACAGGTGAAACTGCTACTGTAAGCGGCGGAAAAGCAACATTCAACACAGCAAGTAATCCGGTGTTGGTGGAAGTTATAGAATAATAATAAACACAAAACAAAAGCAGATGTTTTTGATAAAAAGAAAACTTCTGCTTTTTTTACATTTACAAGTAGTCTGAAAAGTTTCATTTGAGCTTTTTTGATTCTATGATATACTATAAAGTCGATATAATCGAATAACATAACAAAAAATCAAAATAAAATTACAGGAGTTATCTTTTCATGTCACGTAAAAGACCTTATCCTCAATGTTCTAGTTTGATAGACGCATTTTATTATTCTGCGGATACTTATCCTAATAAACCGTATTTGCAGTACAAAGAAAAAGACGTTTTGGTAAACAGAACGTATCCGGAGATTCGTTCACTTGTTCAATATTTGTCTACAAGTCTCTATCAGTTGGGAGTTCGCAACGGAGATAAAGTAGCGATTATTTCTGATAATATGTGGAAATGGATTGTTACGGATTTAGCAATATTATCATTGGGGGCTGCAGACGTTCCCAGAGGTTCGGATTCTACAACTTCAGAAGTTGCTTATATAATTAAGCACAGTGATTCGAAAATTTGTTTTGCAGAAAATCCTACGCAGGCAAGCAGAATTATTTCTAGTTTAGAACAAGATTCTTCATTGGAAGCGGTGGTTTTACTTACAGGTTTGCCGGAAGAAATTATAGCTGCAATTCCTCAAAATCTTGCTATTTATACATTTGACAGATTGATTGAAGACGGACGTGAAAAATATGATTCGTTGAAAGATAAATTGGAAAGTGTAAGAAAACAAATTAATGAAGAAACTTTGGCTACTATTATATACACTTCCGGTACAACAGGTGTTCCTAAAGGCGTAATGCTTTCACACGGAAATATGTTGACTGATATTTATAGCATGTTGACAATGATTTTCCCTACAGAAAAAGACAGATGGATTTCAGTTTTACCTGTTTGGCATGTATATGAACGTACGATTGAATATGCAATTATCGTAATCGGTAGCTCTATGGCATATTCAAAACCGGTATCAAAATATTTACTTCCTATGCTTACGGAAATTCAGCCGACATATATGGTTTCTGTTCCGAGAATCTGGGAGTCTCTTTATACCGGCGTTGTTACCAAAATGAAAGCAAAACCGGCATTGTATAAAATGTTTTGCTTCTTCCAGAAAATCGGAATTATTTACTATAACAGCAAGAAGCACCTAAGTAATGAAATTGCATATTTTGAAAAACAACCGTTCTTAAAAATGTTGGGTATCAAAATAGCGAGTTTGTTTAAGATTTTGTTCTTGTTTATTCCGGATGTTATCGGAGACCTTTTGATTTTCTCTAAAATCAGAAAGATTCTCGGTGGAAAATTACATGTTCCTATTTCCGGAGGTGGAAAGCTTCCTGATTATATGGATGACTTTTTTAATGCTGCACATATTAACGTTCTTGAAGGTTACGGTATGACAGAAACTTCTCCGGTAATTTGTGTAAGAACTCTCGGAGCTCTTGTTCCGCGTACTGTAGGTCGTCCGATTCCGGGTGTAGAAATAATGATTGGTAATGATAATTTTGAGCCGTTAGAAAATCAGCATGAAAAGGGACGTATTTATGTTCGCAGTAAAATTGTAATGCAAGGTTATTATAAAATGCCGGAAGTAACTGCTAAGGTTATCAAAAACGGTTGGCTTGATACCGGAGATTTGGGACGTTTTACGCTTAACGGTAATCTTCAGATTGTGGGACGTGCAAAAGAAACGATTGTACTTACAGGCGGTGAAAATATTGAGCCGGTACCGATTGAAGATAAGATTCTTGAATCAGAATTAATTCAAAGCGTTATGTTAGTCGGACAGGATAGAAAATATCTTGCTGCTCTTGTAATTCCTAATGAAGCAGCATTGAAAGAATGGGCTGAGAATGTCGGATTGAAAACTAATGATTATGAGGCTTTGTGTGAATCAGAAGAAGTAAATAACGAATTGCTTTCTGAAATCAGATCTAAAGTAAATATGAAAAATGGTTTCAAAGCTTGTGAGGCGATAAAATATGTTGTTGTCATCTCAAAACCGTTTGAAGTAGGTGACGAATTGACTAATTCACTAAAAATGAAACGTAATCATATAGCAGATAAATATGCTGATAAAATTGAAGAAGCGTTTATGAAAGGTTAATACTTACATTCGTTTTAATTTAGAATGGCACTTTTGGAATTGTTTAATAAAGTTCAATTTCAAAAGTGCTTTTTTTATTGTCCGGACAAATGGACTGCCGCAAATAAAAAAGCAGCTCAAAAAATGAGCTGCTTATAAAATTGGTTACGCACCGAATTCAGCTTTTAGTTTTTCAACTTCTGCTACCAAATCTTTTTGATAGTTTGCAAGTTTTGCATTTACTTCTTCTTTTGAAGCTGCAGAACCGGAGAAGTAGAACTTGATTTTAGGTTCAGTTCCTGACGGTCTTAATGAAATCTTAGTTCCGTCTTCCAAGTGATATTGAATTACGTTAGATGAAGGTAATTTATATGGACTGCCTTCAGCATCTGCAATTGTATCGCCCGGTAAGAAATCTAAAGCTTGTACAACTTTTACTCCGGCAAATTCAGTTTTTGGATTTGCTCTGTAGTGAGCCATAATCTTTCCGATTACTTCTTTACCTTTTAAACCTTGAATTTCAATAGATTTTGAACTGTCAGAATAGTAACCGTATTTTTCAAGAATTTCGTTTAAGTAATCGCTCATGTTGCGACCTTCTTTTTGTAAAACTGCACAACATTCTGCAATTAACATAGTAGCAACCATAGCGTCTTTATCTCTTGCGTGAGTTCCGACTAAGAAACCGTAGCTTTCTTCTCCGCCGCAAACATAAGTGTAGTTTTTATCAGCTTCGAATTCTCTGATTTTTTGACCGATGAATTTGAAACCTGTTAATACGTTGAATACTTTTAAACCGAAAGATTCAGCGATTTTATCTTGTAAGTTTGTAGTAACGATAGTTTTTACTACAGCACCGTTTGCTGGTAATTTTCCGCTGTTTTTCATTGCTGATAAAACATAGTATTCGATAATAGCACCGATGTGGTTTCCGGAAACGATAGTAAATTCTCCGTTTTTCTCTCTTACGGCAATTCCCATTCTGTCTGCATCCGGGTCAGTTGCGATTACGATATCCGCATTTTCTTTTTTTGCAAGATTGATACCGCGAGTAAGAGCTTCTTGTTCTTCAGGGTTTGGTTTGATTACAGTAGGGAAGTTTCCGTCTGCAATCATTTGTTCTTTTACATATAGAACATTTTTCAAACCTAATCTGTCGAATACTTGAGGAGCTAAAGTAGCACCTGTTCCGTGAAGCGGAGTGTAAACGATTTTTACATTGCTTCCGGCTACATTGTTAATGCTTTGTTTGAAGATTTCATCCAAGAATGCATTATCAACATCTTTGTCGATGATTTCGATTCTGCCGTCAGCAACTAAATCATAAAAGTTCTCAGATTTTACATCGTTAAGACTTTTGATTTTGTTTACTTCTGCGATTACGTTTTTATCATGTGGGCTAACCATCTGAGCACCGTCAGACCAGTAAGCTTTGTAACCGTTGTATTCTTTAGGATTGTGGCTGGCAGTAACTACAACACCTGTAGCACAACCAAGATAACGAATTGCAAAACTCAATTCCGGAGTAGGGCGAAGACTTGAGAAAAGGTAAGTCTTGATTCCGTTTGATGCGAAAATAGTCGCTGTTTCTTGAGCGAATTCTTTTGAAAAGTTACGAGAATCGCAGGCAACAACAGCTTTTGGATTTTCGATATTTTGCATTTTTATATAATTAGCAAGTCCTTGTGTAGCTTTTGATACATTGTAACGATTCATACCGTTTGTACCAAAACGTATAATTCCACGTAGTCCGCCGGTACCAAATTCCAAATCAGCACCGAAACGTTCGTTCAATTCTGCTTCATTGCCGGAATTTACTAAATCTTGAATCTCACGAATACAGTCTGCACCGTAAGGTTCTTTTGTCCATTCTTCAATCTTTTTTTGTATATCATTGCTTAATGCCATGGGCATAACTCCTGTAAAAAGTAGAATTTTAAGGTGACTTTAAAAAAAAACAAACTAAGTGTCAAGAAGTGTTTTAAAATGTGAACACTAAACTTACTATTCATTTGCAAGTGTTTACATATTGATTTTTAATTGCAAAAAAACAGAGCTTTTAAGGGAAAAAAATTGTGAAACAGGTGAGTTTTTTCAATGTATGGTGTATTTTTTGAATTTATGTACAGGCAAAAATATTGAAAATAACTTACTCAGAGTATGCAGAATAATAGATTTTATGTGTGGGGGATAGAGAATATTAAATATAGATTGCTTTATGTCTCTGTCGGAGGTAAAAGGATAAGAGGTGTTTTACAAAATTATTACGGTGAAATCTGTTTTACAGAAAAATATGGAAGATTTTTCTTAAAATTAGTAAAAATTAAAATAGATTGGTATGATGTTAATCGTAGATGTTGTCGAAATATAACTATAGAGACAGTGTTTATTTGATTTAAATTGTCTGCCAGCTTCCGGAAAAACATAAAATAATTTTTTGAGGAGATGAAAAATGGTAAAACTTAAAAACTTATGGAAAATTGTATTGGTCATTATGGCAGTATCTGCAATGTTAATTGCTTGTACTACAGATTCAAATGATACAGGGGAAAAAGAAGACGACCCTATGGCTGAGTATAAAACTACACCGGTTACGGCAAGAGCTGAGTCTTTTCCCAGCGGATTAAAATTTACTACGGAAGAAGGTTGGGAATGCCAGTATATAAGTGATAAGGCTTCTCCGGCTCCGGTAAATAAAGTTTATGCAAGATTAAACGGTGAGCCAGCCGCAATGAAAGACATAGCTATAAACAAATTTGTCGGGGATCAACAGAATGATGAGTCTACAAAAATTTTTGTTGATAAAAATGAATTGGAACCTGAAAAATTATATACACTTATTTATGATTTGAAAAAAAGTACTTTAAAATTAACAGAAGCTACTGACGTGGCTAAACCTACTTCTATAGAGCCACAAAAGGCTGACGAGACAGGAACGTATCCATCCGGTATTTATATCAACGGTTATTTAGGTAAATATTGGGGAGGGGCTACCAGTCCGGTAAATAATGAAACACAATATTCTATATTGATGGATGTTGTAGATAAAGCAAATGAAGTTTATGCATTTACATGGAAAGCACCAGCAGCTACAGTTACAGTAACTTTAAAAATTACGGTAGAAGATACTACAAATGATACGACTGTTGAATCTATATTGTACTTAAAAGATTGCCCTGTAAAAACAGACGGAACAACAGAAATCGACGGTTCTATTTATGGTTGGCCCGGTGACGGTGGCAGTGCTGTAACAATCAAAAATGAAGATGACAGCAGAATTACCGGCGGAATCCTTAATGCTGCAATGACTGCTAAACGTAATGCAGATTGGGCTCTTAGCCAGTATATTAATGGTAATGAAGGTGTAGATTTAGCTGAAAACTTCAAAATGATAGGAGCTGATGATGTTCTTCAGCTACTTATAGATGCGGAATTGTGGGTACCTTATATCAAAGGTAAAGTAGCAACTTTTAGCTGGAAAAATGCTCAAAATAAATTGAAAGCTCCTGATGAAGAAGCTGATAAGATGGAATAATATAAATTATTTTTTGTTGTTTAAAGCGGAACTTGGCGGAGTGTCTTTGTTCCGCTTTTTTTATTTTTGTTTTGGGTTCAAAACTTTATAAAACCTACTTAGGTTTTAATCGATTTTGCGGAACAAGTCCGCACTGAAGTGCAACTTTGGTTCAAATTTTTTCAAACCTATTTAGGTTTGGGAAATATTCGCCGTGTAAATCGGCACGGAAATGTAACTTTGGTTCAAAGTTTGGAAAAGTTAGGAGAGGGAAACCATCTCAAAGTTGCGATGTCCGAAGGTTTCCCTCTCCTATGACCTTTCCCTTCCTTGGACACGCAGGCTTCGGCTTGCAGACACGGAGAGTTCATAGAACGAACTGAGTCGAAAACGATAGCCAATGTACGAACGGTAGATGAATGCGTAAAACGCATGAATGGAGTATTTTCGTTAGAAAATACCGAAAGTGA
>JBGUUT010000003.1:0-3272 GCA_045133795.1 Spirochaetota bacterium | reverse complement strand
GATTATGGAAGTAAAAGCAAAAATATTATTCGTTGATGATGAAGAAATTATTTTGAGTAACGTTAAAGATTTTTTGGAAGATACCTTTGATATTACGACAGAAAATTCACCTCAAGCAGCGTTAGAACTTTTGAAAAATGAAAAGTTTGATATTGTTATATCAGATTTTAAAATGCCTAAAATGAGTGGAGCTGATTTCTTAAGTGCTGCAAAAAAATTAGACGGATACATGTACGGAATCTTACTTACAGCATATGCTGAAAAATCTATTCTGCAACAAATGATTAATGATAACTTGATTAATAAAGTTATTGAAAAGCCATATAAATTAAGAGATTTACGAGATATACTTGAAGAAGGTGTTGCTTTTTGTGAAAAAAAGAAGATTGAAGCTGAAAAAATTGCAGCAATGAAATTAAGCTTTGAAACTTTGAAAAATGAAACCGATGAAGAAATTATCGGTGCAACAACCACACTTAAAAATGTTTATGAAAAAGTATTAACCGTAGCAAAACATCCAGTTAATGTCTTAATTACTGGAGAAACCGGAACAGGAAAAGAATTAATTGCAAAAACAATACATTATTTGTCACCAAGAAGATACGGACCGTTTATAAAAATAAATTCGACAGCTATTCCGGAGACACTTTTTGAAAGTGAGCTTTTCGGTTACAAAAAAGGTGCATTTTCAAATGCAACTCAAGATAAAGCCGGAAAAATAGAACTTGCACATAACGGAACTTTATTTTTAGATGAAGTCGGGGATATGGAGCTTGGTCTTCAAGCAAAATTATTACGTGTCCTTCAAGAAAAAGAAGTAGAACGTTTGGGCAGTAATAAAGTAATGAAAGTCGATTTCAGATTGATTGTTGCCGCAAATAAAAACTTAATCTCTAAAATTGATGAAGGTTTATTCCGTGAAGATTTATTCTACAGAATGAATGAATTTTCTATTTCTTTACCGCCTTTACGTGAACGAAAAGAAGATATTGAGGCTATGTTTCAATATTTCATGAATAAATCTTGCAAAGAACTTGATATTCCGTCATTAGAATTGAGTAAAGAAGCTTTATTATGTTTAAAACAATGGAATTGGCCGGGAAATATTCGTGAATTAAAAAATGCGGTAAAACGTGTTTGTGTTCTTTGTGCAGACGAAAAAATTATTCGTCCAGAACATTTTGATTTCCTTGGATTAAGAAAAGAACATTTTAGCGGTAAAAAAACAGGAATCGAAGAAGCCATTGAAATACTAAAAAATGGAATATTATCAAAAGAATTAGCTTTTTCTGAAGTTGAAGATAAAATAGTGACATGTATTCTAAAACATTTTAATAATAATGTTGCTGAAGCCGTAGAACAAACAGGAATTTCAAAAAATAGATTTTATAAAATAAAAGAAACAAAATAGGGGATTTTATGATTCATAAAATAATGTTACTTGGTTCCGGAGAATTAGGAAAAGAGTTTGTAATTGCTGCAAAAAGAATGGGACAATATGTTATTGCTTGTGATTCTTACGAAAATGCACCAGCAATGCAAGTTGCTGATGAAGCTGAAGTTTTTAATATGTTAGACGGAGTTGCTTTGGATAATGCCGTAAAAAAGCATAATCCGGATATTATTGTTCCAGAGATTGAAGCTATCAGAACCGAACGACTTTATGATTATGAGAAAGAAGGAATTCAGGTTGTTCCAAGTGCAAAAGCAGCCAATTTCACAATGAACCGAAAAGCGATTCGTGACTTAGCTGCCAAAGAATTAGGACTTAAAACTGCCAAATATCGCTATGCAAAAACATTGGAAGAATTAAAAGATGCTGCAAAAGAAATTGGTTTCCCTTGTGTTATTAAACCATTAATGTCATCTTCAGGAAAAGGACAATCTATCATCAAAACTATTGATGAACTTGAAACAGCATGGGATTATGCCGTTACAAAAAGTCGCGGAGATTTAATAGAAGTTATTATAGAAGAGTTTATCAAATTTGACAGTGAAATTACATTATTAACTGTTACACAAAAAAGCGGAAAAACTTTATTCTGTGCACCGATAGGACATGTTCAAAAATCAGGTGATTATCGTGAAAGTTATCAGCCGGCTCCCATTTCAAGTACTCATTTAGCAGAAGCTCAAGATATGGCTGAAAAAGTTACAGCTGCTCTAAGCGGAGCTGGTATTTGGGGAGTAGAGTTTTTCTTATCTAAAGAAAACGGTGTTTATTTCTCTGAACTGTCACCACGACCACACGATACCGGAATGGTTACTCTAGCAGGAACTCAAAATTTAAATGAATTTGAACTACATTTAAGAACAATTCTAGGTTTACCTATTACTATTCAGCAATTTAAAGCCGGAGCAAGTGCAGTTGTATTGACTGATTTTGATGCTGAAGTTGTACCGGAATATACCGGAGTAGATGAAGCATTATCTTTAGAAAATACTGATGTACGCGTATTTGCCAAACCTTTTACAAGAAAAAACAGAAGAATGGCTGTAGCGTTGACATATTCTGATAAAGATGAAGATATACAAGTTTTAAGAGACAGAGCTATAAAAGCTGCAAGTTTAATAAAAGTCATTGAGAAGAAATAAATAAAAAAATATGCCTCCAAAAATTGTTTTAATTTTTGGAGGCATATTTTTTATACAAAATCAATTCATTTATACTAATATTCCGACAACACTTCCATCAGAATTAACAGATTCAATTTTCACTTTATAAATGTTTTTTTGCAATAACGCTACATCACTTTTTATTTTTACATCAAGATAATTTTCTGATTTTCCACAAAATAAGTCATCAACTTTTCTTTCTATTAAAACATCTAAAGTTTCTCCCAAGAAAGCTTCAGCATAAGTCTTTGTTTGATTTTTTAACATAGAAGTTATTATTTTCACTCTCTCATCTCTAATTCTTTCCGGTACTTTAGGTCGCATTTCAAAAGCTTTTGTTCCCGGTCGGGGAGAATACGCAAAAGCATGAATATATGAAAACTTTGCTTTTGCCAAAGTACTTTGTGTTTCCAGAAAATCCTCATCTGTTTCTCCGGGAAACCCAAGTATCAAATCTGATGATAAAAACGGATTATTTTTACTTGCTTTAATTTTTTCCACCATTAACAAAAATTCTTCCGCAGAATATTTGCGATTCATAGCTTTTAATATTTTACTGCTTCCGCTTTGTAAGGCCATATGGAAATGAGGACAAATACGTTCATCTTTTATAACTTCAAAGAAATCCTCTGTCAAATTTTGCGGCTCCAAAGAAC
>JBGUUT010000002.1:0-2432 GCA_045133795.1 Spirochaetota bacterium | reverse complement strand
ATTATGTTTCTGTGAAAAAAGATGTCTTGTCCTGCTGCCGACTCAGGGAGCATAAACGAATAATCTCCATATTCCAATTTTGTAATTTTATAAGAAATCCCGTGCTTGTTAAAATAATCTAAGATGTGAGTATTTTTCTTTTCTCTGGAATCTACTAAAATAATCATTTCTTTTAATAGTGCTTTTATTTCATCGACAGTAAATTTATAGTGTTTCATGCTCTTTCGCCTTTCCTCTTCGCTCTAGTTCGTCTATGACAGCCATCAGTAAATCCTTACAAAGTTCGCAGTGATACTTTTGGTTGATGGCAGCAGCTTCTTCCATAGCCTTTTCCCAAAATTTATCATTGTTTTGCACCTCGTAATATTTCTTGAAGAAAGTCCATACTTCTCCAAAATATGAGAATTCAATTTTCATTTGTTCATTTGTAACCATTGATGACACCTCCCAATTTTTCGTACCGAAATTTTGTTACTCATAACCTAATAAACAACTCCTCAAATCATGGGAACCCTTGATTTTATTGGCTTTTTTGAGCAAGTGGAGTAAAAGGAGTAAAAAATATGTAATTTTCTCTATACATTTTGTTTTTTAAAAAGTCTCATAAAATTTACTCTTTTTACTCCGATAAGGATTTTTAATTGAAAAATGGATTATCTTCGTCATTTCCCATCGCTTCAAAATTGCCTGGAGAATAACCAAGAACGACAGCCTTATAAGAAAGACCATTTACTTTACCAGGTCCGATCAATCCTTTGCTTTTCAGTTCGGCAGTAAAATTGCTTTTATTTTCTGAACCAAATCCGTTATCACGGCACCACTCGGAATACATTTCATATATAGTTTTAACAGTGCTGTTAGTACTTGATTTTTCTAAACACTCAGAAATAAAATTGCCGATTTTATCACTATTTGCTCTATATTCGTTCGTTGCAGTAGTTACTGCATCGGGAGGTATGGCGCCTTCGTCGTAATATTTTTTAAGTCCAGCTACACACCAATTAAGAAGACCACTAAGGTTTTCAGGTTTTTTTAGTCGGTCTTTCAACGTTTTATCTTGTTCGTGCGGTTCAAAATGCCTATCAAAAGTAATTACATTTAATCTGCCTGAACTAAACAATGTATCATCAGTAATCAGTGGCAAATAATTTGTATTAATAAATAATTTAAAAACAGGAATAAATTGAAATTCTGATTGATGTAAATGTCGGGCCGTAATAGAGTCCCGGCCTAAAAGATTTTTTAATAATGCAACATCAAAAATCATCCGTTTCGGCGGTTCGCTGGCGTTTAAAAAACGACAACCGGCAAGTCTAGCAATGTCCCCGGATGCTTGTCGACTGTCAGAGTTTTGTTTCTGGGCCAATGTTTCCGGCTTCATGTTTAGAGCGTATCCATCACTGTTTCCTAGCATAAAAGCGTAAGTTTCAACAAGTGTTGACTTTCCGTTTCTGGTTGTAGCTCCGTACAACAGGTAACAACATTCCTCATTTGTACCGCCAGTTAAAGAATATCCTAGTAATTTCTGCAAATATTCAATTTTAGACTTATCATTCTGCATTACTTCACTCACAAATTTTTCCCACTCTTCGCTTTTGGCATCCGGATTATAAAACACCGGTGCAAGCTTTGTCATTAAAAACTCGGGAGAGTGTTTCATAAATTTAAAGGTTTTTAAGTCTAATATTCCGTTTTGACAGTTTAGAAGATATAAATCTTTATCTAGATCGTCATTTGTGATATAGTAAGCGCTCCTGGCATCATCAATCATTGTTTTTCGAGTTCTTCTACTCCCCATTCGAGCAACATGTTTAATGTATTCTGTTTTGAGCTTACCATCATCAATGGCAGTGGAATATACAAAAAGGGCGTCTGAAAGTTCTTTTGCTTTGTTTTCGGCAATCATGCCTTCTGTGTCCTGCTGCCATCTTTTTCCGTCGAAATAGAACCATTCTTTGGCAGTTGCATTATATCGTAGGGTGTCCTTGAAAATATCGGCAAATAATTGCCCATTGCCTTTATCGTTGAGCTCATATTGCTCGGGTTTTAATCCTCTTATTTTCTTTATTAGGTCAGGAGGAACTTGTTTTTTCATAAAATGTAACCTTCTTCCGTTAGTAATTTTTCTACATCGGTTCTGCTGCCGATTATTCCGCACAATATATCCAAACGATAGGAAATCTTTTGTAGTTCGATAAGTGCAAAGCTATGTAATTCAGAAAACGGAGTGAAAACTCTCTCCTCCAGTAATGCTTTGTAAATGTCTTCTTGTTTTTTCAATCGTTTTATTACTAATGCTTTGTAAATTTTGAAGTGGCATTCACGTTCTAACTCTCGTTGACGTTGCTTTTTTTTTGCTGTTATTTCTGCTGAATTATCAACATGACCTGATAACTGAATAGGCAGCGAGAAGGCATCAACAAGATATTGGC
>JBGUUT010000001.1:0-59522 GCA_045133795.1 Spirochaetota bacterium | reverse complement strand
AATATGATGGAACTTGTTGTTAATCCGACCGGTAAAATTATTGGTCAAAAAATGGATGACTAAATTTGTTATTAAATAAAAAGCTTGAATTATAAGTAGACAGATATGAAGTGCAATTCGTTTCTGTCTACTTTTTTGACTGTAAGTTATCGTTCTTTATTAAAACATTTGTCGAACAGCAAAAGTAAGAAGTTATTTATTTCAGAATAAACATATATTTAATATTGTCATCTTCATTTTTTATTAATTCTACGGTAAACGTATCGGTTGCGATATTTTTCCAACTGTTTTGAGTGTGAATGGTAAAACCGTAAGGTCTCAGTTGAACTTTTTGGGAAGGACTAAAGCAATACGGACCGTAATTTCTTTTGAATCCTTGTCTATATGAAATATTCCAAATGTTAAACGCTTTGAATGTATACTCGTAACCGTCGAGAGTTTCTGTTATTTCCTTGTTAAGAGTAAGTTTATTTGAGTCCTCATAAATCAAAGCTTGTGAAAACTTTAAGAAAACGGAGTCAAACGTTTCATCATATCCCAGAGTTTGTAATGCTTGCGTGATAGAATCTTTATTGTTTTTCTTGTTTTTTCCTATTGCTGAAAGTAATTTTATGCCGCCGAAATTTCGTATTAAATACGCACCGAATGCGTAAACATTAGCGTAGGAATTTTGGGAGTTTTGCCATTCCGTAATTCCGTGTTGATAATATCCCGTGTTAAAACTTTGCATGCGACTGATAGGAGAATTTTCGTCGGATATTCCCAAATAATTTTGCAGCATATCTTCGCAAAGCATGGACAGCATTTCGGTAAACCAAGTTTGTGTACTTTCTGTGTTATATGCTAAGAGTGTTTTATTGTAATGATTTATCATGTGTTGGAATTCATGTGCTAATGTGGAATAAGCCATTTCTAATTTATCTTTTGTCAGGTAGGCATCCAGATAAAACATGCAACATTCATTAGAATGATATGTTTCGTCGTACGGGCTGTAGTCTTTGGACATAAAATAACCAAAAATATTTCCGGTACGATTGTCAGAAAACAAATCAAAAATTAATATATGAATGCGAGTATTTTCGATACTGTCGGGGTAACCGAAAACATTTGTAATTCGCGGATACATAGAATCAAATTTTTCTTGTAGGTTCGTAACAATACTTTGAGAAACTGCATTTGTGCCGTTTCCCCAATAATTGTCCGGAACCCAAATATAACAATGGTCGCCTTTTGCTCGAAGTGTTGCAGATAATTTGTTCCATATGATATTTTCTGCAAGTAAAGTATCATTTTCCATAATCCAAAATTCTTTTGTTTCATTAAGATTATATTCTTTTGTATCTAAAGAACGTGTATTGGCGGAGCGAGATTGTTCTTTCGGATAAAATGTTAGGGCGAATGAATTGTCTTTTCTGTAGAATTCTGATTCTTCTTTATTATTTAGCAGTTCGTTTGAATATACATAGCCACTGTTATTTGCAGAAATAACTTTTGATGTCGGATTCATTTTCACGAGATAAAGAGTTTTTCCTAATGTGCCGGTAATGGTTTCGCTGAAGTTTTTTTCGGTTCTGACATTTTTGTTGTCATTGTTTAATTGTATGTAATCATCATTAATACAGCAAGAAGTTACTAAATAAACAATAATTGTAAATAAAAGAAATCTTTTCATAAATCATCCGTTTAGTTTATTCAAATAAATTAATAAAGAAAGCTTGCAGATAAAAATATTTTTTTTATTTAACGCACAACAATACATTTTTTATGCAACGAAAGTTCTTTTTTTTAAAAAATTAAAACTAATATTCTTAAAGATAATTAGCTTGATTTGTAACATAAAAAAAGATAATTTGCTTTTTGCTAAAAAAACAATGTGTTTTTTTATTAATTAATTGAATAGATTAAAATTAGGGAGATAAAATGTCAAACAATAATGAAAATAACGGCGGAGGCATGGGCTCAAAAAGAATTTTCTTTTTTATGCTGTTGCTTCTTTCTTTTATGTTGGTACTTTGGTTTTACAAAGGCTCGGAAAATCAAGATGCGGTTGATTACCAAACATTTCTTGAATACGTTCGCAATCCGGGACAGATTGTTTCAAGCGAGAAAGAACCTCTGTTAATTTTTGAGAATCAAAAAATTTCAGGTAAATACAGAACTCGTGACGGAGAAAAGAAGTTTCAAACTACTATTCCGCCGATTTTTGATGACGGAGAATTGTATCGCTTATTGACTAATGCTCAACCGCCTATTTATTTTAAAGGCAGCGTAGAATCAAATCAAATGATGTCGATGATATTGCTCAATTTAGGGCCGATTTTGATTTTGGGAATAATGTTGTGGTTTATGATACGACAATTCCAAGCCGGCGGCGGAAAAGCGATGAACTTCGGAAAATCCAGAGCCAGAAAGTTTGACCCCAAAGATAAGGTGACTTTTGATAATGTCGCCGGAGTTGATGAAGCTAAAGAAGAATTAAAAGAGATTGTAGATTTCTTAAAAGAACCGGGAAAGTTCACAAAAATCGGAGCGAAAATACCGAAAGGCGTTTTGCTTGTAGGTCCTCCGGGAACGGGAAAGACATTATTGGCTCGTGCTATTGCAGGAGAAGCCGGTGTTAGTTTCTTTTTTATGAGTGGTTCGGACTTTGTAGAAATGTTTGTCGGTGTCGGAGCTTCACGTGTTCGTGACCTTTTCGAACAAGGACGACGCAACTCTCCGTGTATTTTATTTATAGATGAAATTGACGCAGTAGGGCGAACTCGCGGTGCCGGAATGGGCGGCGGACATGACGAGCGTGAACAAACATTGAATCAGCTGTTGGTAGAAATGGACGGCTTCGACCCTTCAATGGGAGTAATTTTGGTTGCGGCTACAAACCGTCCGGATGTTCTTGATCCGGCGTTACTTCGTCCGGGTCGTTTCGACCGTCAGGTTGTTGTTGATAATCCGGATGTAAAAGGGCGTGAGGCAATTTTGAAAATTCACATGAAAAAAATCGCATTGTCAAAAAATGTCGATGTAGCAAAAATTGCTCGTGCGACTCCGGGATTCTCCGGTGCAGACCTTGCCAATCTCGTAAATGAGGCGGCTTTGCTTGCTGCCAGGGCAAATCGCAATCGTGTAGGTATGGCAGATTTTGAAGAAGCTCGTGATAAAGCTATAATGGGAGTTGCCAGACGTTCTAAAGTAATTACCGACCATGACAAAAAAATCACGGCTTATCATGAAGCCGGTCATACAATTTTAACGTTGGTATCAGAATACGGCGACCCTTTACACAAAGTTACCGTAATTCCGAGAGGTATGGCGGCCGGTGTGACATTTACATTGCCGGATGACAACCAGCATGTTTCTAAAAATAAACTTCTTGACCAGATTTTTATTTTCCTCGGAGGACGTGCGGCAGAAGCTTTGATTTTCGGAGATGTTTGTACCGGTGCAAGCAATGACATTAGCAATGCAACGGATATTGCTCGTAAAATGGTGACTCAATGGGGTATGAGTGATAAAGTCGGACCTATTTGCTACGGTCAAAAAGATGAGCCGATTTTCTTGGGAAAAGAAATTGCCACTCATAAAGATTATTCTGACAAAACAGCTGAGCTTGTGGATGAAGAAATTCATAATATAATTGCATCTCAATATCAGCGTGCAATTCAGGTTTTGACTGAGCATAAAGATAAATTGATTTTGTTATCGGAAACTTTGTTTGATAAAGAAACTCTTGATGCTAAGGAAATTATGGAATTAACAGGTCTTTATCAAAAAAATTATAATCCGGATTTGCAGATTTACGATGCAAAAAAGCAAGATGAAGTAAAAGAAGCAGAATCGACAGAACAAGATAAAGTTGATGTCGAAGAGAATGTTGCAGATTCGAATGTTGAAAATACTGAAGAAGAAAAAAAGGAATAAATAATGTCATTGAAAGCGTCAATTTCGGGAATTCGTGGAATTGTGGGAGAATCTTTAACTCCGGATGTAATAGTAAAATATGTCAGTGCATATTCACAAATGATGCCGGCAGGACCTATTTTGTTAGGGCGAGATTCTCGTCCGTCCGGAAATGTTCTTTGTAATTTTGTTTCATATTTACTTAATTGCTTGGGACGTGATGTTATTGAAATAGGAATTGTTCCTACGCCGACAGTTTTGTTTTGTGTGAAGGAAAAAGGATATGCCGGCGGGATTGTAATAACTGCCAGTCATAATCCTATTGAATGGAATGCTTTAAAGCTTGTAAACAGCAAAGGAAAGTTCTTGTCACCGGCAGAGTTTGCGAAACTTTCAGAGCTTGTAGAACAAGGAAAGTTTGATTATGCCGTATGGGATAAGCTGGGAAAATCAGAAAAAATGCATGATATGGCACTATTGCATTTGGAAAAAGTTCTTAATTTTGTTGATGTAGAAAAAATCAAAGCTAAGAATTTTAAAGTTGTAATTGATACCGTAAACGGAGCCGGCGGTCCTATAGGAGCAAAACTTTTGCGTACATTAGGTTGTGAAGTTATCGAGATAAATACGGAAACAACCGGATATTTTGCTCATCCACCGGAACCGACACCGGTGAATTTGACACAGCTTAGTGAAAAAATGAAAGAGTGTGGGGGCGATGTAGGATTTGCTTTAGATCCGGACGCCGATCGTCTTGTGCTTGCCGGAAGCGACGGCGAGATTTTGTCCGAAGAGTATACACTTGCATTGTGTGCCGACCATTATTTGTCATCAAAAGAAAAGACGGATTTGGTGATAAATTTAAGTTCATCTCGTTTGTGCGATGATGTGGCAGCTAAACATGGAGTGAAAGTACTTCGTGTGCCTACGGGGGAAATTCATGTGACTGAATCTTTGGAACAAACAGGTGCAAAGCTCGGCGGTGAGGGAAACGGGGGAGTTATTTTGCCGCAGATAAATAAATGTCGTGATACACTTGTGGGAATGGCGTTGATATTGGAATATTTGGCAAATAACGGAAAGAAAATCGAAGATTGTGCTAAGGAAATCGGAAATTATTCATTTATAAAAACCAAGTTCCAAGTTACGGATATTGATTTGACTAAAACGGAAGCATTGTTGAAAGAAAAATTTCCGGACGGAAAACTTAACAACAGCGACGGTTTGCGACTTGATTTTGATGACAGCTGGGTTTTGATTCGCAAAAGTAATACTGAGCCTATTGTGCGTGTATTTGCCGAAGCTAAATCGGAAAGCAGAGCATTGGATTTGATTGAGGCAATAAGAAATATTGCCGGAGTTTAATCTGATATGCTTGCTTTGAAATGAAAAATTATATATAAGACAACGGATATGGCGATAAAACAGATTGTATATAACAAGAAAGCGAATTTTGAATATGAGATTCTGGAAAAATATGAAGCCGGAATTGTGCTTCAAGGTACGGAAGTAAAATCTATAAAAGCCGGAAAGTGCAGTATTACGGAAGCGTATTTGATAGATAAAGATGAAGAACTATTCATTAAAGGAATGAATATTTCTGAATACAAGCAAGGTAATATTCATAATCATGAGCCGTTACGAATCAGAAAACTTCTTTTGCATAGAAAAGAAATTCGTGAAATATTGCGAGGAATTACCGAAAAAGGGAATACAGCAGTGCCATTGGCTGTATTTTTAAAAGATAGTCTTGTAAAAGTTACGATTGCTCTTGTAAAAGGTAAAAAATTATACGATAAACGAGAGACAATTCGTGACAGAGACAATAAAAGGGAATTAGACCGAATCAAAAAAGAGTTTCGGCAATAATAAATATGACACCAATCGGGGATGCACCGGGTTCGATTGCGGTTTCTGGTCGGGATGTCTTGCATGCAGTGGACGGTAGCACTTAAAAAGCCGTGCTTTTAATAATTGCAAACGATAATTTTGCATTAGCTGCCTAACCGCAGCTACGGTACCGGAAGAGTTTAGTCTTGTACTCGGAAGGATTACCGTCAGACAAACAAGAATCGCTTTGCGGTTGCTTCGGCCGCAGAGTTAAACTTTAGAGGCTGCTAATCGAAATCGGTTTTGTTTTTGTACCTGTTTTGGTTTTAAGATTAAACAAAGACTAAGCATGTAGAGAGCTCCAGGCGGGCTTGTAAGACAGGGGTTCAACTCCCCTCATCTCCATTAAATAAAAATCCATGAAAGGTTTTGACCTGACATGGATTTTTTTTGTCTATTTGAATTGATTCGTTTTTGATGAATATTCGTAACCGATGGACTTTAAGTTTTTTTCAATTTCTGCTTTCTCGACATCAAGGTCTTCGCAGAGTTCTTCAAATGAAGAATACTTGTCTCGTAATTTCATATTTATCATACTCAGTAAAATATTAGGGTCTTTAGGTAATATCACGCTCGTCTCCGTTTTTTTGTTCAGAAGTATTGTATTTTATGTGAAAAATGTCAATTTTTATGTTCTTTCTTTTCAAGTAAAAAGCAAAGTTGTATAACAATAAATCAGAGGAAATGTATGACAACATCAGAAAAACTTCAAGCTTTATCAGAAATTATGCCGCCGTTTCAAAGTTTTATTACTAAAGTTTTAACGTCGGAACAATGTGGTGAGATTGATGAGATTTATGCCGGCTATATTGATAATTCTTTTATGGAAGAAGAGTTTGCGTTAAATAAAAAAAAGTTACGTGCTGATTTCAAAAAAAAGCGTGATTCGTTATCAGAAAGTTTGTTAGCACAATACGCTCAAGAAGCGACGAAAAGAATTTTAAATTTGCAAGAATATAAAGACAGTAAAATGGTTTTTATTCCGATTTCATTCGGCAGTGAGTTGCCGACGTCTTTGTTAATATCTGCGGCTTTGAAAGATTCAAAACGAGTAGTAGTTCCCGCTGTACGTGGGAAAAATATGTTACTGCAGGAAATTACTCCGCAGACAACTTTTCATAAAGCGGCGTTTGGTATTTTGGAGCCGGACGACGGAAAAATTATAGAAGAAATGCCGGATTTTACATTACTTCCGGGATTGGCATTTAGTTCGTTGGGATTTCGTATCGGATACGGCGGCGGTTATTATGATCGCTTTTTGGTTGGTTACAAGGGAATTTCCGTTGGAGTTTGTATGCCGGGATTTAAGACTTGCGTTATCCCGGAAAAGTGGGATTGTCCGGCAGATATAATGATTTTTTTATAATAGATGAACTATTAGAATTTAAAGAAAGGAGATGTGTGAAAATATGAGAAAAATTACAGTTTGTATGGGAAGTTCATGTTTTGGACACGGGAATTCGGTTATTGCACGGATGGTGCAAGATTTTATTACGAATAATAACTTAGAAGATAAAGTGGAAGTAAGCGGATGTCTTTGTGAGGGAGAATGTTGTGAAGGTCCTAATATTCGTATTGACGGGAAATTGTATTCTCATGTAACGCCCGGAAGTTTGAATGATTTGTTAAAACATGAACTTGGAATGTAATATGAATTTTCTTTATCCGATTTATACAGAACAAACAGAATGTCAAGATTGTTATAAATGTGTTCGTCAATGTCCGAATAAGGCAATTCGTGTGGAAAACGGACACGCAATGGTAATGCCGGAATTGTGTATTTTGTGCGGAAATTGTGTGACAAATTGTCCGGCAAAAGCAAAGCACGTACGTAATGATTTAGCCAAAACTCGCCAGCTTTTTACATTACGCAAAAATGTCATAGTGTCGTTGGCTCCGTCATTTGTGTCGGAATTTTCTGAATTCACGCCGCAGCAATTGATAGCTGCATTGAAAAAGATTGGCTTTAATGCTGTATCGGAAACAGCAATAGGTGCGGATTTTGTATCAATGCAAGTTGCGGATGTATTGGAAAATGCCGTAAAAGAGTCCGGTGGTAAAAAACTGTTTTTGTCGTCGGCGTGTCCGTCCGTGGTGGAATATATAAAATTTAAAATGCCTGAATTTTCTCCTTATATTACAGATATTGCTTCGCCGTTGCTTGCACATGCAAGATATTTGAAAAAAACTTACGGCTATGATAACGGAGTAGTTTTTATCGGTCCGTGTATCGCCAAAAAAAGAGAAGCTGACGTTTGGGATGAGATAGATGCATCGATTACGTTTTGTAATTTACGAAAATGGTTTGAAGCTGAAAATATTACACCGCAGACAATTACGGTAACAGATGAAGATTGTTTTATTCCGCAACGTGCGTCAAAAGGCGTTTTGTATCCGTCAGACGGCGGGATGATTGAAGCTATAAAGAAATATAATAAGACAGATGACGTGCAAATGATTGCGGTTTCCGGAATAGACCAAATTGCTGATGTATTGAAAGGAATTGAGCCGGAAAAATTAAAGAAACCGTTGTTTATTGAATTTTTGGCATGTAACGGCGGGTGTATCAACGGACCGGCATCCAGAAAGCAAACTGCTATGGCGTTGAAACATGTTGCGGTGATGGACTATGCTGAGAATGTGCAAAATACAATTTCACAAAATGTACGAGACAATCGCCCTCAATTATCCGGTGTTTTACCTGTAGAAGTTCGTGAAAGCGATATCCATACTGAAACTGAAATAAGAGCAGCATTGCACAGTGTGGGAAAATATTCTCATGAAGATGAATTAAATTGTGCGTGTTGCGGTTATGATACGTGCAGACATTTTGCAGCCGCAATGCTTGATAAGCACGCCGAAAAAACAATGTGTCTTTCTTATATGCGTAAGCTTGCTCAAAAAAAAGCTAACGGATTGATTCAGGCAATTCCCAGCGGAGCGGTGATTGCAGATAAAAATCTTTCCATTGTAGAATGTAACAAAAATTTTGCAAAATTGATGGGACGTGAAATAGAAGAAATGTACAACGATTTGCCGGGACTTGAAGGTGCGGATTTGTCCAAGATTACCCGTTTGTTTACTTTTTTTGCTGATGTTCTTGATAAAAACGGTCCGGATGTAATCGAAAGAGACGTAAAGGAAAATAATAAGATTTTTCATATTACCGTGTTTTCCATTGAAAAGGAAGGTATCGCCGGCGGAGTAATAGAAGACGTTACGGTACCTCAGGTAAGGCGAAATCGTATTATGAGTCAGGCAAAAAAAGTAATAGACAAGAATTTATCGGTAGTACAAAAGATTGCGTATTTGCTCGGAGAAAATGCAGCAGAAACGGAATCGATTTTGAATTCTATAATAGAGTCATTTTCCGGTGGTGAAAACAGTTCTGAAAAAGGACGGTGAGGGAAATTGCTATGGAAAATACTTTTATAGAAGTTGGGCATTATCAATATTGTAAATACAACCAGCATACCGAAGGCGATGTTTTTTTGTCACAAAAAAATATTGCTGACGGCAGAGTGATTACTACGCTTTCCGACGGACTTGGTTCCGGAATCAAAGCCGGCGTATTGGCGACATTGACGGCGACTATGGCGACTAAGTTTATTGCTGAGAACATTCCCATAAAACGAGCTGCCGAAATCATAATGAATACTTTGCCGGTATGTAAAGAACGAGGAATCAGTTATGCGACATTTACGCTTGTAGATATTGAGCCGTCGGCAGCCGTGTGCATTATGGAATATGACAATCCGCCGTATGTTCTTGTTCGACAAAATCAGATAATTGTACCGGAACGTGAGAAAACAGAACTTGTGCGTAAAAATAAAAAGACGGCTCCGTTAAAGGAAGCAATCTTGCAATTTTCTCGTTATGATGCAAGACCGGGTGACAGACTTGTTTTTTTCTCTGACGGAGTGACTCAAGCCGGAATGGGAAGCAAAGGATTGCCTTTCGGATGGGGACAAAAAAATGTGCAAGACTTTATTTTGCAATGTATAAATGATACTCCGGCAATAAGTGCAAGAGAGTTGGCTCGTAAGGTTGTACAAAAAGCATCGGCTTATGATGATTTTGCTCCTAAAGATGACATTACTTGCGGAGTGGTTTATTTTCGCAATCCGAGAGATTTGCTTGTGGTTACCGGACCGCCGGTGTTGAAAGAGAATGACGTAAATCTTGCCAGATTGTTTGACCATTTTAATGGACGAAGAATGATTTGCGGCGGGACAACGGCAAATATTATAAGTCGAGAATTGGGACGAAAAATCAAAGTAGATTTGAAGAATTTAGACCCGGAAGTACCGCCGATGGCGATAATGGAAGGGGCGAATATGGTGACAGAAGGCATTATAACCATGGGAAAAGTTGCACAGCTTTTGGATAACGGAGCCAGAATCGAGAGATTGCGACCGAATGCGGCGACAAAAATGGTAGAAATGTTTTTAGATTGTGACAGAATTCATTTTGCCGTAGGAACAAAAATTAACGAGGCTCATCAAGATCCCAATATGCCTGAGGAACTTGAAATACGGCGAAATGTAATAAAGAAAATTGCAGGGTTGTTGCAAGATAAATATTTGAAGGAAGTAAAGATTCAATATTTTTAAAAGAGAGTTTTAATGGATAAAGATTTACGGTTGATACAGCCACATTCGGATTTTTTAGAATCTTATTATCAAGCGTGTAAAGAAACGTGGGGATTTGTACACAATGATTATATTATTCATAATCCGGATTTTTACGAGCAATGGCGTGAGAATATTTTTGAAGAATATCAAAAGCAAAAAGCCGGAATCGGCTTGCCGGATGGATTTGTGCCGTCGGTTACATTTTGGGTAGTGACGGGAAAAGAGTATGTCGGGACTGTCAATATTCGATTGCGATTGACAGAACAGTTGCTTGACTATGGAGGGAATATCGGAATTGTCATAAGAAAGAGTCTGCGTCGAAAAGGTTATGCGTACAAGGCGTTGAATTTGGCGGTGGATGTTGCCAGGGAAATGAAAATATTTCCGATTGTGATGACTTGTATTGATGATAATAAAAGTTCGCTAAAACTGTTAAGCAGTTTATCGTACGAAAGGACTGAAACAGATTTTGCTTTTGCAGACGGAGTTTTTTGTAAAGTTCACAGATTTTTCTTTTGATAATTTTTTTGAGATTTGTAAACGGATAAATATCTAGTATTATCTTTGCGTAAAATTACGGACAGGGAGATATGGAAATGAAAAAGATAAAAATTTCAATTTGTACGGGGACAGCTTGCTATGTGATGGGGGCGTCGGAGTTGTTATTGTTGAATGAGACATTACCGGAAAACTTGCGAGATGTAGTGGAAGTCGACGGTATTCCTTGTGTAGAGCAATGTCACGGTATTACGGAAAAACGTCCGCCGTATGTAGAAATAGACGGTGAATTGATAGAAGCAGCAACTTTGCAGACGATTATATCTAAGATAGAGGAAAAATTATGTTGAATTTAAATAATAATTCAGGTCGTATAAAGCGTGAAATTTTAGTACGTATTGCAACATTGCAACTTGAAGGAAAATTGGAAGAGGGAGTTTCTTCTATTCCTAAGGAGCTTGCACCTAAAGGCGGTCAGCCGATAAGATGTTGTATTTATCATGACAGAGAAATTCTGCGTCAACGTGTGATTGCACGGTTGGGGTGTAATAATGAAGAGTCGGATGATGATGAAAAAAATCTTTCGGAATATGCAAAGGAAGCTTTGGCTCGTGAAAAACCGACACAACCGTTTTTGTCTGTTTTACATGAAGCTTGTAATGCATGCGTGCAGACTCACTATATGGTGACAAATGCGTGTCAGGCTTGTTTTGCTCGTCCTTGTATGATTAATTGCGGAAAGAAAGCTATTACCATTACTAACGGAAGAGCTAGTATAGATTCTCAAAAATGTGTTAATTGCGGACTTTGTATGCAAAATTGTCCGTATCATGCGATTATAAAAATTCCGGTTCCGTGTGAGGAGGCTTGTCCTGTCAATGCGATTTCTAAAGATGAATCGGGAAAAGAATGTATTGATTACGAAAAATGTATAGCTTGCGGTCATTGTATGAGTGAGTGTCCTTTCGGTGCAATGATGGATAAAAGTCAGCTTGTAGATGTGTTGAAACATATTATGAACGGAAAAAAAGTTGTGGCGATGTATGCTCCGGCTATTGCGGCACAATTCAGAGCTCAAAGTACTCAGTTGGAAGCTGCGTTGTTGGCAGCGGGATTTACCGAGGTAAAAGAAGTCGCATTAGGGGCGGATATTACGGCTGATAAAGAAGCTTTTGAATTTGAAGAAAGAATGGAGCGTGGGGAAAAACTAATGACGACGTCGTGCTGTCCGGCGTATGTGCATGCCGTAAAACTGCACGTTCCGCAGCTTTTGCCATGTGTGTCTGACACCAGAAGCCCTATGCATTATATCGCAGAGTTGGTGAAAAAAGAGGATTCTGAAAATATTACGGTTTTTGTCGGACCGTGTCTTGCTAAGCGTAAAGAAGGAATGGATGACGATTTTGTCGATTATGTATTGAGCGTGGAAGAAATCGGTGCATTGTTTATTGCCAAGAAAATCGATGTGGCGAAGCAAAAAGATGTAGAACATGAAGCTGATGATATCGCTACTGTTTCCGGACGAAATTTTGCGATTTCCGGCGGAGTCGCCGAGGCTGTGAAGGTTCGCTTGAAACATCCGGAAAAATTACGAAGTACGGTTATCAACGGATTAAACAAAGCCGGAATGAAACAATTGGCACAGTTCGGCAAAATTCAAAGCGGTGAAGTGCCTTATACGCCGACTACGCCTAATTTGGTGGAGGTAATGTCGTGTGAAGGCGGTTGTATTGCCGGTCCTTCGGTTGTTTCAAATCCGAAAATAGCGGCTATCCAGTTGAAAAAATATGTCGAAAACGGAAAGAAAGATGAACAAAATACAAAAGAGTAAGCATTTATGATGATGTTTTTTCTTTGTAAAACAGCATGTTGTCTCAGTAGATTTTATTAAATAATTTTATTGTTGAAATAAAATTCATTTCAGTAAAATCGTTTGTAAATTGATTTTATATATTGTAAGATGATGTGCAGATTATTTTTTCCTGAAGAATAATTGGTAATTCTTAATTAGGATTTTGCTATGGTAATCAACAATAAAAAATTTCAAGGCCCACCGATGGCAATTGAAGACTTTTTTAAATTGTGTGAAAGCGGAACTTTTAAAGAAGTTCAAGCTGCAATTAAAACCGGTGTAAATGTAAATTCCAGAAATGAATATGGTGTAACTCCGTTAATGTTTGCTGTTGAACACAATGAAGATCGGGAAGTTGTCAAGATTTTAATAAATGCCGGTGCGGATGTAAATGCTGAAGATGAGAGTAATAAAACTCCGTTAATGTATGCCTCCGAATATTGTAAGAATGAAAAAATAGTAAAATTGTTGCTTCGTTCCAGAGCAGAAATTAATGCGAGAAATAAATATGGTGAAATTTCTTTGATGTATGGTGTGTGGAATGAAAATTCTGAAGTTACTAAATTGTTAATTCAGGCAGGAGCCGAATTAAATGTTCAGGATTTACATGGCAGAACCTCTTTGATGAAGGCAGCCGGATATAATGAAAATGCGGAAGTTATTCGTTTGTTATTAGAGGCCGGTGAAAATGTAAATGCGTCGGATAATGAGGGGAAAACTTCGCTAATGTATGCTGCAGAAAATAGTTCTAATGCGGAAGTTATATCTTTGTTGTTAAATGCCGGAGCGGATATAAATGCAGTGGATTATTTGGGAAATAATGCATTGATGGCTGCCGGCAGTAATTGGAAAGATGAAAGCGGGCAGATTATTAAATGTTTGCTTGATACCGGAATTGATGTAAATGTAAAAAATAATAAAGGGAAAACAGCGTTGATGTATGCTGCAGAAAATGAGGACAATGAAGGCAGAATCGTCTCGGTTACAATGTTGTTGGAAGCCGGAGCAGATGTAAATATCGAAGACGATGACGGAATGAGTGCTCTTGATTATGCAATTGAAAATAATAATCTGGAATTAATAAAAATTTTACGCAGTAAAATTTAAGATGACAAAATGAATAATGTTTTGTTTAAAGGATTTAAATGATAATGAATGACGAAAATGATGATAACAAAGAATTATTAAGATGTTTGCGTACGGATGTAGAGGAAGTCGAAAAAGACATGGATTTAAAAAGGAAAAAAAAGGTTCCTGCTGTATTAAAAATGATTTCTCTATCTCTATGTGCTGTTGTTTTGGTTGTTGTTGCATTAATACTGACATTTTCTTTTGTTGTTAATAAATATGTTAAAACATTTGAAAATCCTCAAGCAAAAATGCTGAGTGAAGGAATGCAAGCGGATTTAACTTCAGTTTTAAGTCATTCTTTTTCTTTATTGCGTCCTTTGCCTTATAATATTAATGTTCCCCATTTGGCGGTTAAAGCCAAAAGTGCCATTCTTGTTGATGCGGATAATGGTTTTATTGTGTATGAAAAAAATGCAGATAAGGTAATACCGCCGGCGTCTCTTACAAAACTTGTGGGAATGTATATTGCGATGAAAGAGGTTGAAGCCGGGAAGATTGCTTTGTCTGATGTTGTGCCTTTACCTCCGCAATCTTGGGCAATAAATGCACCTGTCGGTTCTTCATTAATGTATTTGGGTGAAGGGCAGCGTGTTACATTGGAAGAATTACTTCGAGGGATGGCTGTAGTGTCCGGAAATGATGCTGCTATGGCTGTTGCTTGCTATGTTGCCGGAAATGCAGTTGAATTTGTAAAGAGGATGAATTCAGAAATGGCGAGTTTAGGGTTGACTCAAACAAATTTTGTTGAGCCTACCGGATATAGTGAAGAAAATAAGACGACAGCTCGTGAATTGGCGGCATTTTGTCGTGTTTATTTAGAAAAGTTTCCGCAAACAATCGAGTTGTTTCATAATGTTCGCAATTTTACATATCCGCAGGAACATAATTTACCGGTTAATTATGTTCAAAAGAATGTGATGGCGGGAACTCTGCCGGTTACACAGGAACCAACGAATAGAGTTTTAATGAAAATTCAAGGTGCAGATGGCTTGAAAACCGGTTTTATTAATGAATCAGGATATAATTTGGCTCTTACGGTTTGTCGTGATGAAACAAGATTTATTTCTGTTACACTGGGCGGAATAGGAACTAATACGATTGAAGGTAATTTTTATCGATTGGCAGATTCTGAGCTTCTTATGAATTGGGCGTTTTCGTCTTTTGTGACTTATAAATCTATTGAGAATAATGAATTCCCTATCTGTGTTTTTGGCGGAGATGTGAATGTGTTAAATTTGGTTCCGGCAAGAACATCTTCAACATTTTCTATTCCTGTTCCAAAATCAGAAGAAGAAGTTTGTGTGGATGTTGAATTGCCGAAGTTTTTGCAAGCTCCGATACAGGTCGGTGATGTACTTGGAAATTTAGTGTACAGTCAAGGTGATTTGGTTTTGGAGCGAGTACCTCTTATTGCTGATAGGACAGTTGTTGATTGCGGAGGAATAAAGAAACTTTTTGATAATTATGCTTTAAAGCGTTGTTTTCCAGAATAATATTATAAAGCTCTGATTGTATTTTTATAATCAGAGCTTTTTTTATTTGAATTATTTTCTAATTAAACATGCAAGTGTTTCTGTGTGATGTGTATGAGAAAACATATCTACAAGAACGAATTCTGAAACTTCATATTCTGAAGAAAGTTCTTTTATGTCTCGTGCCATTGTAGATGCTTTACATGAAGAATAGATTATTTTCTTTGGTTTCATTGTTAATAATGTTTTCTTTGTGTTTTCGTCCAGCCCTTTTCTAGGAGGGTCTACAATCATAACGTCTGCATAGCCTAGTTGAGGTAATTCGTCTTCTACGGCAGCTTCGATAATTTTTACGTTAGATTCAATTTTGTTGTGTTTAATGTTGAAATTTCCGTCGATTACGGATGATTTCGCAAGTTCAACTCCGATTGTTTCTTTTGCAAAATAACTAACGAATAGTGTGATTAATCCGATTCCGCAATATAAGTCGAAAATTCTTTCAGATTTTTCTTTGTCAAGAAATGAAACGATTTTTTCTAACCATAAAGGAATTACGGAATTGTTTACTTGGAAGAAACTATCTTTTGAAATCTTAAAACAAATTTCTTTTCCGCATGCTTTTATTGTTTCCATTACGGCTCTGTCTTCGTATTTTTCAGTTTTAATCATATTTACAACGGTATCGTCATCTGAAGTGGTACGAACTTTAAAATTGTGTGGCGGAAAGTTTTCTGAATTTCGCAAATATGAAAGAGCTTCGTTAATTTTTGGCATTGCGATTCGACAATTTTCTATATCAACGATAGATTTTGTGTCTTTTCTGAAGAATCCTATTTGTTTTCTTCGAGGATTAACTTTGAAAGTTTCGGTATTTCTATAATTGAAAATAGAGGGATTCGCAATTATATCAGTGAATTCAATTTCCATATTGCCGATTCTGCGAAAGGTTTCTTTTACGGTTTCTTGTTTTATTCGTAATTGTTCTTCGTAGGTGAGCATTTGATAGTCGCAACCGCCGCATAATGCAAAATACGGGCATTCCGGAGTAATTCTTAACGGAGATGCTTCTATTATTTCTATTGGTTCTCCCAGTGAATAATCTTTGGCTTCTTTATAGATGTTGATTTTTACGGTTTCTCCGGGAATTGCATATCTAACGAGGATTATTTTATTGTCTTCATCATGAGCAATAGATACTCCCTCTTCGGCCCATCTTTCGATTTTAGCAATAACTTGTTTATTAGTGCTTTTTAGTCTTCTTTTTTCTAGATTTTCTATATCCATGTCTGTTCCTTTAAATTAAAAATCGGGTGATAGTAATGAAAAAAAGATTTTTTTTCAAGATTAGACTTTTGTAAGGTTAGTTTTTAATGTTTTTAATAAGAAACAGTTGATTTTAATTTTTTTTTTTGTTAAAAGCTGGATTCAGTAAGTCGAAAAACTTCTTTGTTTTCTAAAATGATAAAAAAACAAAAGAAAGTGATTGACAGGAAAAAAGAAAAAATATATTTTCCACTAGGTTTTTTGCCTTCATAGCTCAGCTGGTAGAGTACATCCTTGGTAAGGATGAGGTCGTCAGTTCGAATCTGATTGGAGGCTTTATTGTTATTGTGATTTTATTTTATAATTAAAAGGTTGGTTTTAAATGGCGGCAAAGAAGGGATCTAGCGTAGAGAAAATTGCATTGCAATGTACTGAATGTAAGAGAAAAAATTACACTACTTCTAGAAATAAAAAGAACGTTCAAGGAAAGATTGAATTGTCTAAATTCTGTAAGTGGGAACGTAAACACACTTTACATAAAGAAACAAAAATAAAATAAAATAATTTTTAGGGTAATAGTTCAGTTGGTAGAGCGTCGGTCTCCAAAACCGAATGTCGTGGGTTCGAGTCCTACTTACCCTGATTTTTTTTATAATAATGGGAGTTACAATGAAAATTACAACTTTTATAAAAGAGAGTTATGCGGAGTTGAAAAAAGTTATATGGCCTTCAAAAAATGATGTCATATCTCAAACAGTCGTTGTTGTTGTATCTCTTGTTTTTGTGTCTGCAGCTTTGGCTTTAGTGGACTTTTGTGCATTAAAGTTGATATCTACAATTATTTCTTTTTAATTTAAAATAGTTTAAAATTTATTGGCGGTAGTTTATGGGGAAAGCGTGGTATGTACTTCATATTTATTCTGGGTATGAAAAGAAAGTAGAAGAGTCAATTCATGCTTTAATAAAAGACGCTCAGATGAAAGAGAGTAAGGTTGCAGATATTTTATTCCAAATAAAAGTACCATTAAGAGAAGTTTCAGAAGTAAAAAATGGAAAAAAGAAGGTTGTATCTCAGAAGTTTTTGCCGGGATATGTTCTTTTGGAAATGAATTTGGATGGAAATAATTGGCAAGAAATCTATAGCGTGATAAAAAACGTGAATGGAGTTACAGGTTTTGTAGGTGCCAATAAAAATAAGAAGCCAATGTGTTTGAGTACTGACGAGGTTAGAAGTATTTTAAATATTGGCGGAGACATAAAAAATAATATTTTAATAAAACAAAAATTTAATTATACCAGAGGGGAGTCTGTAAAAATTATAGACGGTCCTTTTGCTACTTTCATAGGAACAGTAGAGGAAATTAACCATGAACGAAGTAAATTAAAGGTAATGGTTGGTATTTTCGGAAGATCTACGCCTGTGGAATTAGATTTCACCCAGGTAGAAAAGATTTAAATAAAATAATTATTTAAATTTAAGTATAAAGAAATTTGAAATAAAGGAAAGGAATAGAAAATGGCAAAGAAAATAAAAGCAGTTGTAAAATTGCAGGCTCCTGGTGGTCAGGCGACACCTGCAAAAGGTATCGGTCCGGCATTAGGACCTCATGGAGCATCAGCAGCGGATTTTTGTAAGCAATTTAATGATAAAACAAAAGATCAGCCAGGAATGATTCTTCCTGTAATTGTTACAGTATATCAGGATAGATCTTTTACCTTTGTTATTAAGACACCTCCGGCAGCCAATTTAATTAAAAAAGAATTAGGTTTAGCTAAAGGTTCTGCCGCACCTCATAAAGATAAGGTTGGTAAATTGACTCAAGAACAATTAAAAAAAATTGCTACTATCAAATTACCAGATGTAAATGCAAATGATTTAGAAACAGCAATGAAGATTGTTGCAGGAACAGCCAGAAGTATGGGTGTAGATGTAGAAAAGTAAGGAGATTATAGATGAAAAGAGGAAAGAAATATTTAGAGGCATTAAAGAAATATAATCCTCAGGAAGAATTCGATTTAATGAAAGCTTTAAATGTAGTTAAAGACTTCAAGATTGCAAAATTTGATGAAACTGTTGAAGTTGCGATTAAATTGAATCTTAAGAAGAGTCAAACTGTTCGTGATACTGTAGTTTTACCTAATTCTTTTGGTGTTGAAAAAAGAATTTTGGTTTTCGCTAAAGGTGATAAAGAAAAAGAAGCTTTAGATGCTGGTGCTTCTTATGCTGGTGCAGAAGAATTGATTGCGAAAGTAAAAGAAGGTTGGGATGAGTTTGATGTTGTTGTAGCAACACCAGATATGATGAAAGAAGTAGGTAAATTAGGACCTGTTCTTGGTAGAAAAGGTTTAATGCCTAATCCTAAGACTGGAACTGTAACAACTGATATCAAAGGTGCTGTTGCAGAATTGAAAAAAGGACGTGTTGAATTTAGAGCAAATAAAGAAGGTGTTCTTTGCATGGGTGTAGGTAAAGTTTCTATGAATGCAGAACAAATCTTTGAAAATGTGAAGACTCTTTATGAAGAAGTTTTGAGAAAAAAACCTGCAGATTTAAAAGGTGAATATGTTAAATCTGTTTATGTTTCTTCTACAATGAGTCCTTCAGTTAAAGTTAATTATAAAGCTATTTAATTGCGGTAGGAGAAATTGATGAGTAACGAAAGAAAAATTCAACAATATAAAATAGATAAAGTTGAACAAATAAAGAAAGATTTTTTTGAAGCTGACTCAAAAGATATAATCTTTACAGATTATAGAGGTCTTAGTGTAGAAAAAATAACAGAATTAAGAAAAAAATTAACTGCTGTTAATTCTAAATACGTAGTTATTAAGAATAACTATGTTAAAGTTATTGCAAAAGATAAAGGTTATCCTGAATTTGGAGATGCTTTAAAAGGACCTACAGGTGTTGCATTTGTTTCTAAAGATGCAAATGAAGTAGCAAAAGTTCTTTTTGATTTTGCAAAAGATTCAGGGGATATCTTAAAAGTAAAAGGTGGATTTGTTGGTGATAAAGTTTTTTCAATGGATGAATTGGAAGCTTTATCAAAATTACCAGGAAGAAGCCAGTTAATTGCTACATTGATGGCTACAATGAATGCTCCAATGCAAAACCTTGTTTTGTGTTGTAATGATGTTGCAACTCGCTTGGTTAGAGTTTTGGATCAAATCAAGAAACAAAAAGAAACAGCGTAAGTTTCTTTTTTAAAAGTAAATTACATTATTTCTCTTGAGATCTTTTGTCTCCATTGTTGTCTGCATTGGGTTCAAGAGAGTGGTGTGAAAAATAAAATATAAAATTATAGAAAGAAAGGAGAAAATATGGCAACTAAAGAAGAAATCTTAGAAGCAATTGCTAATATGACAGTATTAGAAATTTCAGAATTGGTAAAAGCAATGGAGGAAAAATTTGGCGTTAGTGCTGCTCCTGTTGCTGTTGCTGGTGTTGCAGCTGGTGCTGCAGCTGGTGCTGCTCCTGCAGCTGAAGAAAAAGATGAATTTAATGTTGTTTTAGTAAACGCTGGTGCTGAAAAAATTAAGGCTATTAAAGTAGTTAGAGAAATTACTGGTCTTGGTTTGAAAGAAGCAAAAGATATGTGTGATGCTGGAAACAAAGTATTAAAAGAAGGTGTTTCAAAAGCTGAAGCTGAAGAAATGAAGAAAAAATTAACTGAAGCTGGTTGTACAGTAGAGTTGAAATAATTCTTTTTAACTTTTTGTCTTTTAAAGAGGTTACCTCGTGTAGGTAACCTCTTTCGTATCATCATTTGAATTATTTTTTATAAGATAGTGCTTGTGATGATGTGAGTATTGTTTCTTTTTATAATTTATTTAAAGGTGACTATTATTAATTTTGATAATATAGAATTGATTTCATTATTTAATCGTGGTTTGGTATTCCTTTTAAGCATATAAGGCGAAGAGGGTACCTTTTTGTCGTTATACTAGTTACTTGTTTGTATAAGGATCTTTTGAGGAGAGAATAGAATATGAACCTTGATAAGGATAAAAGAATATTAAAAAATAAGCGAGTGTGGATTGGTCCGAAAAGAAAAGATTGTACTGATTTACCTCCGTTAATTGAGATTCAATTAAAAAGTTTTGAGGATTTTCTTCAAAGGGAAAGATTAATAAGTGGGCTTGAACTTGAAAATAAGGGGCTTCATAAATTATTCAAAGAAGTTTTTCCAATAAAAAGTAATGATGAAAAAATGTCTTTGGAATATGAAAAATATCTTCTTGAAGAGGATAATATTAAGTATGATGAGTTCACAGCAAAAATTAAAGGGCAACATTATTCTATTCCTTTAAAGATTTTAATAAATCTAAGAATTGAAGAAACGGGAGAAATTCGCCAAAAAGATATTTATTTAGGGGAAATCCCTCTAATGACAGATCGTGGAACTTTTATAATCAATGGGGCTGAACGTGTAGTTGTTAGCCAAATTCATAGATCTCCGGGTGTAATTTTTAATTATGATAATAAAACCGGTGTTTATAATTCCAGAATTATTCCTTATAAAGGGTCATGGTTAGAATTTGAAATCGAAGAAAAGAAAAAACTTGTTTATGTAAAAATCGATAGAAAGAAAAAAATCTTAGTTACTTTCTTCTTGCGTGCTATTGGTTTTGATACAAGAGAAAAAATAATTAATCTATTCTATAAAGAAAGAAAAATAAGCCTTAGAACTAAAGAAGAGCAAGATAAAGCTGCTCGAGAGATATTAACAAGAGATATCTTTAAGGCGAAAGCTTCCGGCGAAGAGCAAGAAAAAATTATGCAAGCGGGAACAAGACTTTCGCCATTGGAAATTGACAAATTAGTTCAAGAAAAAATATATGAAGTTCATGTTATTGATTTTTCTAAATCTGTTGATGATAAAGAAAATCAAAGATATTTGAATAATCCGATTATTATAAATTGTTTTGAAAAAGAAGATTTCCCTGTAACAAAAGAAGATGCATTTAAAGATGAACCATCTAAAGATGATAGTATTGAAAAAATTCACAGTATTTTGAAACCGGGAGAATCTGTAACTTTGGAAACTGCCGAAAAAGATATTTTGGCAATGTACTTTTCAGATAAAAAATATGACCTGGGCGATGTAGGACGTTATAAAATTAATAAGAAATTTGATTTTCCTACAACAGGTGAAAATTCAACACTTCAAGTTTTAACTCCGGAAGATATTGTTGCGGTAATTAAATATCTGGTAAAAGTTTATGACGGAGAAGGAACTGTTGATGATATTGACCATTTAGGAAACAGAAGAATCAGAAGTGTAGGTGAGCTTCTTTTAAATCAAATGAAGACAGCTCTTACAAGAGTTGAACGTATTGCAAAAGAAAGAATGCAACAAAAAGAAGTGGAACAAGCAAAACCACAGGATTTAATTAGTGTAAAACCTGTTTCTACATCATTGATGGAATTCTTCTCTACTTCTCAATTATCACAGTTTATGGATCAGATAAATCCGTTAGCTGAATTAACTCATAAGCGACGACTTAATGCGTTAGGTCCCGGTGGTCTTTCTCGAGATCGTGCAGGTTTCGAAGTTCGTGATGTTCATTATACTCACTATGGTAGAATGTGTCCTATTGAAACTCCGGAAGGACCAAACATTGGTTTGATTGTGTCTCTTTGTAACTTTACAAGAGTTAATGACTATGGTTTCTTGGAAACGCCGTATAGAAAAGTTGTAAACGGTAAAGTTACTGATGAAGTTGAATATTTGTCTGCGATGGATGAAGAGCGTCATTATATAGCACAGGCGAGTGCTTTGATTGATGAAGATGGTAATTTTGAAGAATCACAAGTTACATGTCGTAAAGGTGCGGATTATTTCAGTCGTTTACCGGAAGAGATTACTTATATGGACGTTTCTCCGCGTCAGATAATATCTGTTGCTACATCAATGATTCCTTTCTTGGAACATGACGATGCGAACCGTGCGTTGATGGGGTCAAACATGCAGCGTCAGGCTGTACCATTGTTATTTACAGAATCTCCGTATGTAGGAACCGGAATGGAAGAAGTTGCTGCATATGATTCGGGTGTTTGTATCATAGCTAAACATGAAGGTGTAGTTAGTTATTCTACTTCTACAGAAATCAGAGTAAGATTGGCAGATGGAACAGAAGATACATATCGTCTTCAAAAATATAAGCGAACAAATCAGGATACTTGTTTTAACCAAACAACAATAGTTAAGGTTGGAGAAAAGGTTTCTAAAGGACAGGTTTTGGCTGATGGTCCGGCTTGTGATGACGGAGAATTGGCATTAGGTAAGAATGTACTTGTAGCATATATGCCATGGAATGGTTACAACTACGAGGATGCGATTATTCTTTCAGAAAGAATGGTAAAAGAAGATGTTTTTACATCTATTCATATTAAGGAATATGTTGTTGAGGTTCGTGAAACAAAATTAGGACCGGAAAGAATTACACGTGATATTCCAAATGTGTCAGAATCTAAATTGAAAAACCTTGATGCTGACGGAATTATTCGTGTCGGAGCAGAAGTTAAAACAGATGACATTTTAGTAGGAAAAGTAACTCCGAAATCGGATGTGGAAACTAGTCCGGAATATAGATTATTGAATTCTATTTTTGGTGAAAAAGCTAAAGACGTTAAGGAATCTTCTTTGAAAGCTCCGCACGGTGCAGCCGGAATTGTAGTTGAAGTTCAAAGATTGCGTAGAGATGATGGTGAAGAATTACAACCGGGAGTTGAAGAAATTATAAAAGTTTATGTTGCTAATAAACGTAAAATAAAAGTCGGAGATAAGATGGCGGGACGACACGGAAACAAAGGTGTTGTATCTGTTGTGTTACCTGCGGAAGATATGCCTTATTTAGAGGATGGAACTCCTGTTGATATTTGTTTGAATCCGTTAGGGGTACCGTCTCGTATGAATATCGGACAGATAATGGAAACACAGCTTGGTCTTGCCGGACGAGCTTTGGGCGTGAAATTTGCAACAAGTGTTTTTGAGTCTGCTTCTGTAGATGATATTAGAGCAAAATTAAAAGAAGGCGGAATGCCGGAAAATTCAAAATTTACTTTGTACGATGGACGAACAGGAGAGGCTTTTGTGAACCCTGTAACTGTAGGTGTTACTTATATGCTTAAGCTTGGTCACTTGGTTGATGATAAGATGCATGCTCGTTCTACAGGTCCATACTCTTTGGTTACTCAACAGCCTCTTGGTGGTAAAGCACAATTCGGAGGTCAGAGACTTGGAGAGATGGAAGTTTGGGCGTTGGAATCTTACGGTGCTGCTCATACATTACAAGAATTGTTAACTGTTAAATCAGATGATATGAACGGAAGAACAAAAATGTATGAAAATATCGTAAAAGGTGATTGGACTTCATCTCCGGGTATCCCTGAATCATTTAACGTTCTTGTTCAAGAGTTACGTGGTTTGGCAGTAAATGTAACTGTTTGGGATGGAAAAGGTAAGAAAATAACCTTAACAGAAAAAGAAGATGAGTTGTTGAACAGAGTAGATAATTTTCAAGCTTGATAATTAGGAAAGGAGATCTCAATGAGAGATATAGCAGATTTTGATTCAATTCGAATTACTATTGCTTCCCCGGAACAGATAAAATCAATGTCTTATGGTGAAGTAAAGAAACCGGAGACAATTAATTATAGAACTTTAAGACCGGAAAAAGATGGTTTGTTTTGTGAGAAAATTTTTGGAACAACTAAAGATTGGGAATGTCATTGTGGAAAATATAAATCAATGCGTTACAAAAAAGTTGTTTGTGAACGTTGTGGGGTTGAAGTTTCTAGCTTTAGAGTAAGAAGAGAGCGTGCCGGTCATATTGAATTGGCAAGTCCTGTTGCTCATATTTGGTATTATCGTTCAGTACCATCTCGAATCGGTTTGATTCTTGATATTGCAGTGACAGCTTTGAAGTCTATTTTATATTTTGAAAAATATATAGTTTTGGATCCGGGTGAAACGGATTTGAAAGAAAAGCAAATTCTTACTGAAGAAGAATACTACGAAAAAACAGAACAATACGGTATGGCGTTTCATGCAGAAACCGGAGCGGAAGCTATTAAAAATATGCTTGAAAGTATAAAATTGAAAGCCGAAGCTCAAAAATTACGTAAAGTAATGCGTGAGAAAAAGAAGACAGATAAAAGACTTCTAAAGAGAATAGAATTGATAGAAGATTTTATTGCTTCTGGAAACAGACCGGAATGGATGTTGTTGGAAGTTGTACCTGTAATTCCACCGGATTTACGTCCTATGGTTCAGTTGGACGGAGGTAGATTTGCGACTTCAGATTTGAATGATTTGTATCGACGTGTTATTAACAGAAATAATCGTTTGAAACGCTTATTGGAATTGAATGCTCCGGACATCATCATTAAAAATGAAAAAAGAATGTTGCAGGAAGCTGTAGATGCTCTTTTTGATAATTCAAAGAAAAAGAAAGTTGTTAAAGGTGCATCTTCAAGACCGTTGAAATCATTGTCTGATTTATTAAAAGGTAAACAAGGACGTTTCCGTCAGAATTTGTTGGGAAAACGTGTTGACTATTCAGGACGTAGTGTAATTGTAATCGGACCTCAATTGAAAATGTATCAATGTGGACTTCCTATTAAGATGGCTCTTGAATTGTTTAAGCCATTTGTAATGGAACAACTTGTAAAACGTGATATTTGTTTCAATATGAAAAAGGCAAGAAATTATATTGAAGAAGAGCATCCTGATGTATTTAAGATTTTGGAAGATGTTGTAGCTGAACATCCGGTTCTTTTAAACCGTGCACCGACATTACACCGTTTAGGTATTCAGGCGTTTGAACCAGTTTTAATGGATGGAAAAGCAATTCGTCTTCATCCTTTGGTTTGTAAAGCTTTTAATGCGGACTTTGACGGTGACCAGATGGCTGTTCATGTTCCGTTGTCAATAGAAGCTCAAACAGAATGTTGGATGTTAATGCTTTCTGCTAAAAACTTGTTAGACCCTGCTTCCGGTAATCCTATCGTATGTCCTTCTCAGGATATAATTTTAGGTGTTTATTATTTGACTAAGATTCAACCGGATGTGCTTGGTGAAGGTCGTGTATTCAAAGATTTTAATGAAGTCTTTAAAGCAATTGCAGCAGGATCTGTTCACAGAGAAGCTGAAATTTGGTTGCCGTTAAAAGCTTTTGAAGAAAAATTAAAAGTTTCTGTTGACGGAAAAATTGATGATGAAAACTTTGAATTTGAAGAACCGGTAAGGCCAGAAAACGGTGCTTCTGAAGAAAGTGTTAACGAATATAAAAGACTTCATGATAAATGGGAAAAATCTGAGAAGCTTAAAGAATTAGGCTATGTAAGAACAAGTCCCGGTCGAATTATTTTTAATGATTCATTACCTAAAGAAGTTTGGTTTGTTAATAAAACTTTGGGGGACAAAGCAGTAAACCGATTAATCGCTGATGTTTACAAAATAAAAGGTGCTGGTGTAACTGTCAGAATGTTGGATGCCATTAAAGATTGTGGTTATAAACATGCAATGGTGTTTGGTGCAACAATCGGAATGGAAGATATTGTCGTACCTCAAGAAAAACATGAAATTCTTAGTGCGGCTCAGAAAGAAGTTGATAGCTTTGTAAAACAGTATAAAGCCGGTGTTGTATCTGTGGAAGAGCGTTATAACAAGACGGTAAATACTTGGACTAAAGCCTCAGAAAAGATGACTGAAGTTCTTACTAAGGCTTTAAGAAGCGATAGAAAAGGTTTTAATCCTATATTTATGATGGCGGACTCAGGAGCCCGAGGTTCGACAACACAGATTCGTCAGTTGGCAGGTATGCGTGGTTTGATGACTAAACCGGGTGGAGAGGTTATTGAAATCCCTATTAAGTCAAACTTCTATGAAGGTTTGTCGGTAATGGAATTCTATATTTCAACAAATGGTGCTCGTAAAGGTTTGGCGGATACTGCGTTGAAGACAGCCGATGCCGGATATTTAACAAGACGTCTTGTTGATATTGCTCAGGATGTTGTTATAAATGAAGAAGATTGTGGAACTATTAATGGAACTGAACATTTTGCAATCAGAGAAGGTGATAATGTTCTTGAACCGTTAAAAGATAGAATTGTAGGTAGATTTACAGCAGAAGATGTTATCGATCCGGTTTCTGGTGAGGTTATTATTCATGCAAATGAATTAGTAACAGAGGAAATTGCAGCTCAAATTGAAGAAGCTTTGATTGAATCTGTAAAAATTAGAACAGTTCTTACATGTGAATCTAAGCATGGTGTTTGTATAAAATGTTACGGAAGAAACTTGGCTTCAAATCAAACTGTTGATATTGGAGAAGCTGTAGGTATTATTGCTGCTCAATCAATCGGTCAACCGGGTACTCAGTTAACAATGAGAACGTTCCATATCGGTGGTGCGGCAACAGGTTCTTCTGAAGATAACACGATAAAATTTAAATACCGTGTTTTGATTGAAAAAATAGAAGGCTCTATTGTCTTGGTAAAAAAAGATGATAACGGAGTGGAAAAAGATGCTAAGCTTTTTGCACGAAAAGGGTATGTTTATATTCGAAGAATTAATAATGAGTACGATATATCTGATGTAGAACTTTTAGTTAAAGACGGAGATCGTGTTGTTAAGACTCGTCAATTATTTAAGAAAGGCAATGGTGAAATTGAAACGTCTAATGAAGCCGGAACTATAAGAATCTATGATTCTAAAATGTATATTGTTGCTAATGATTTAATTGACAAAGATGTTCAAGCCGGAACATACTTATTTAAAGATGTGGGTGTTCCTATTGAACCTGATGAAGAGATTGCGGTATTTGATCCTTATTCACAGGCGATTATTTCTGAGGTTTCCGGTAAGGTTAAATTTATTGATTTAAAAGTAGGTCTTACTGTTAAAGAAGAAACTGATGATGCGACAGGTACAAAAAAATTAAAAGTTGTAGATTCTTCTTTTGATTCTTTGGATCCGAGAATTGTTATTTTGAATAATCAAGGTGAAGAAATCGCATTCTATCGTATGTCTGGCGGTGCTATAATCCAAGTTAAAGACGGGGATTTTATTAATGCCGGGGATACAATTGCGAAAGTAACTAAAAAATCATCTAAAGCAGGGGATATTACCGGAGGTCTTCCAAGAGTAACAGAATTATTTGAAGCCAGAAAACCAAAAGATCCTGCGGTTTTAGCAAAAGTAAGTGGAACTGTTTACTTTAAAGGAAAAGTAAAAGGTAATGATATTATCGTTGTTGTTGATGATTTTGGCGGAGAACAGAAACATACTGTTCCTTCTGGTGGATATTTGCTTGTACGTGATGGCGATAAAGTAAAAGCTGGTGACCCAATTTCTGAAGGAAGTAAAAATCCTCATGATATATTGGCAATTTTGGGCGAAAATGAGTTGCAGAAATATATTATGAATGAAATTCAGCAGATTTATCGATTACAGGGAGTAAAAATCAATGATAAGCACATTGGTGTAATCGTTCGTCAGATGATGAAGAAGGTTGAAATCATTGAGGTTGGTGATACTCATTTCATTATGGGACAGCAAGTTGATAAATCAGAGTTCTTTGAACAGAATAAAAAGATAATGAAAGAAGGTGGTAATCCAGCAATAGGAAAACCTGTATTGTTAGGTATTACTAAGGCTTCTTTGGCTATCGAATCATGGTTGAGTTCTGCTTCATTCCAGGAAACAACAAAGGTTCTTACTAATGGTTGTATAAAAGGAATGACAGATACTTTAAATGGTTTAAAAGAAAATGTTGTTATAGGGCATATGATTCCGGCTGGAACGGGAATGAAAGCTTATAAGAAGATTAAATTGTACGATGAAAATATGGAAGATTTAGATGTATCAATTAATCGAATCTTAGAAGAGAAAAAGTCCAATCCAATAGGTGCTAATGCTATTATTGACAAGGACAGTATTTTAGGTATGTAGTATTTTTCTGCGTATTTAAGGATTGTTGTGAAGTTTTGTTTTTTTATTGACACTCAATAATAAATTTGCTATAAGGCAGAAATATTTTTGGGTGTCGAAATGTAATTTTAATATGGGAGAAAAAAGATGCCAACTATTAATCAGTTGATTAGACATGGAAGAAAGAAAAGTGTATCAAAAACAAAATCTCCTGCTTTGAGAAATTGTCCTCAAAGAAGAGGTGTATGTACAAGAGTAATGACGCTAACTCCAAAAAAACCGAATTCTGCGTTAAGAAAAGCATGTAGGGTAAGATTGACTTCTGGTTTTGAAGTAACTTCATATATACCTGGTGTTGGTCATAATTTACAGGAACACTCTGTTGTTCTTGTAAGAGGTGGAAGAGTAAAGGACTTACCTGGGGTTAGATATCATGTTGTTCGTGGTGCTTTGGATACTTTGGGTGTAGAAGGACGAAGACGAAGTAGAAGTAAATATGGTGCTAAAAAACCAAAAGCATAAGTATAAAGAGGAGATATTCTAAATGGCAAGAGATAGATTTATTCCAAAACGAGAGGTTTTGCCGGATATAAAATATAATGATGTTTTAGTTTCTAAATTTATCAATGTAATGATGTTAAAAGGAAAGAGATCAGTATCTCAGCATATTATGTATGTTGCTTTGGATAAGTTAGAAGAAAAAACTGAAACTCCAGCACTTAAAGCTTTTGAAAAAGCTATTGATAATGTACGACCATTGGTTGAAGTAAAATCAAGAAGAGTTGGTGGTGCTACATATCAGGTTCCTATCGAAGTAGATGAAGTTAGAGGAAAAGCATTGGCTTTACGTTGGATTATATCTAATGCAAGAAAGAGATCTGAAAAAACAATGGCTTTGAAATTGGCTGGAGAATTGACAGATTGTTTTAATAAAACAGGTGCATCTTATAAGAAAAGAGAAGATACTCATAAGATGGCAGAAGCTAATAAAGCATTCTCTCACTATAGATGGTAATTTGTTATTTTTTAAAGGATAAATATAATGGCTAGAAAAGTTTCTTTGGATATGACAAGAAACATTGGTATTATGGCTCATATTGATGCTGGTAAAACAACAACAACAGAGCGTATTTTGTTTTATACTGGTGTTTCTCATAAGATTGGAGAGGTTCATGAAGGTGAAGCTACCATGGACTGGATGGAACAAGAGAAAGAACGTGGTATTACAATTACGTCAGCTGCAACAACTTGTATGTGGGGAGCTCATCGTATCAATATTATCGATACTCCGGGACACGTAGATTTTACTGTAGAAGTAGAACGTTCTTTAAGAGTATTGGATAGTGCTATCGGAGTTTTCTGTTCTGTAGGTGCGGTACAACCACAATCAGAAACTGTTTGGAGACAGGCAGATAAATATAGTGTTCCGAGAATTATCTATGTTAATAAAATGGATAGAACTGGAGCAAACTTCTTTGAAGTATTAAATCAGGTTCACGATAAATTGGGTGCTAATGCGGTGCCAGTTCAAATTCCTATGGGGAAAGAAGATGAATTCAAGGGAATGATTGATTTGGTTAGAATGAAAGCTTATTTCTATAATGATGATAAGACTCTTACTAACTTTGAGGAAAAAGATATTCCTGCGGAGCTTCTTGATGTAGCAGAAGAATGGCGTGAAAAACTTTTAGAAAGTGTTTCTGAGTTTGATGATGAAATGATGGAACTTTATCTGGAAGGAAAAGAAATAAGCGTGGATATGATTAAGCGTGCAATTAGAAAAGGTACTATTGCATGTAAGCTTTTTCCAATGTTCTGTGGTTCTTCTTTTAAGAATAAAGGAGTTCAGAAGGTGTTGGATGGAGTTATTGATTATTTACCAGCTCCAACTGATATTCCAGCGATTAAAGGACAGACTTTAGATGAAAAAGAAACTGTAAGAGAATCTTCTGATGAGGCTCCTTTTGCTGCTTTAGCGTTTAAAGTAATGACAGACCCATTTGTTGGTAAATTGACATTCTTTAGAGTTTATTCTGGTTCATTAAAAGCGGGTTCTTATGTTTTGAATGCAACTACTGGTAAAAAAGAAAGAATCGGTCGAATTCTTCAAATGCATGCAAATAAAAGAGAAGAAATAGAAGAAGTTTTTGCGGGAGATATTGCTGCTGCTGTAGGTTTAAAAGATACTACGACAGGTGATACTCTTTGTGATGAAGCAAATCCTGTAATTCTTGAAAAAATGGTTTTCCCTGAGCCTGTAATTTCTGTTGCTATTGAACCAAAATCAAAAGCAGATAACGATAAATTAAGTGTTGCTTTGCAGAAAATGGCGGAAGAAGATCCGACTTTCAGAGTTAGAGTTGATGAAGAAACAGGTGATACAATTATTTCAGGAATGGGTGAGTTACATTTGGAAATTATTGTAGACCGAATTAAAAGAGAATTTAAGGTTGAAGCTGGTGTTGGAGCTCCTCAGGTTGCTTATAGAGAAACAATCAGAGGTTCTGCTGATATTAATAACAAATATGTAAAACAATCAGGTGGAAAGGGTCAATATGGTCACGTTGTGGTTAAATTTGATTCTATGGATATCTCTGAGGAATTCAAATTTGTTAATAATATTGTTGGAGGAAAAATTCCAAAAGAATATATTCCTGCAGTAGAAAAAGGTTTCAGAGAAGCCTTGATGAATGGTGTTTTGGCTGGATATCCTGTGCTGGGAGTTCAGGCGACATTATATGATGGATCATACCATGATGTCGATTCATCTGAAATGGCGTTTAAGATTTGTGCTATTCAGGCGTTTAAAGAAGGTATGAAGAAAGCTAGTCCTGTGTTGTTAGAGCCTATTATGGCTGTAGAAATTGTAACACCAGATGATTATGCAGGGGATATTATCGGAAATATAAATTCAAGACGTGGTCGTGTTGAAAATATGGAAGATAAGAATAAATCTAAGATAATCAATGCTAAAGTTCCTTTGGCAAATATGTTTGGTTATTCTACAGATTTGCGTTCTATGTCTCAAGGACGTGCAAATTATTCAATGCAATTTGATTCTTATGAAGAAGTTCCGAGAAATATTGCAGATGAAATTATTAAAAAGGGTTAAAATAAGTTTTAATATTTAATTTTAGTTAGTGTAGGAGGAAGATTGAAACATGGCTAAAGAAACATATGTTAGACAAAAACCACACGTTAACGTTGGTACAATCGGACACGTTGACCATGGTAAAACAACTTTGACAGCAGCTATTACAACTTATAGTGCTAGTAAAGGTTATGGTAAAGCATTAGATTATGCTGCAATTGATAATGCTCCAGAAGAAAGAGCTAGAGGTATCACTATTAATACAAGACACGTTGAGTATGAAACTGCAACAAGACACTATGCTCACGTAGACTGTCCGGGACACGCCGATTATATTAAGAATATGATTACTGGTGCTGCACAGATGGATGGAGCTATCTTGGTTGTAGCTGCTACAGATGGTGCAATGCCTCAGACAAGAGAACATATTCTTTTGGCTAAACAGGTAGAAGTACCTTATATTGTTGTATTCTTGAATAAATGTGATATTGCTGGTGATGCAGAATTAATTGAATTAGTTGAAATGGATATCAGAGAATTACTTTCTTCTTATGATTTCCCTGGCGATGATATTCCAGTTGTTAAAGGTTCTGCTCTTCAAGCTTTGGAAAATGTTGGAGATGAAAGTAAGACTTCTTGTATTCAGGAATTGTTGGATGCATTGGATTCTTATATTCCATTACCAGAAAGAGCTGAAGATAAAGATTTCTTGATGCCGGTAGAAGATATTTTCTCTATCTCTGGACGTGGTACTGTAGCTACAGGTAGAATTGAAGCTGGTAAAGTTAAGATTGGTGATGAAGTTGAGTTGGTTGGTATCAGAGATACTCAAAAAACAACTATTACTGGTGTTGAAATGTTCCAGAAAACTTTGGATTTTGGTTTGGCTGGTGATAACGTTGGTTTATTGTTAAGAGGTATTGATAAGAATAAAATTCAACGTGGTCAAGTTCTTGCAAAACCAGGTTCTATTACACCTCATATGAAGTTTAAGGCTACTACTTATATCTTGAAAAAAGAAGAAGGTGGTCGTCATACTGCATTCTTTGATGGTTATAGACCTCAGTTCTTCTTCAGAACAACAGATATTACTGGTACTGTTCATTTACCTGAAGGTAGAGAAATGGTAATGCCTGGTGATAATGTTGAGTTGAATTGTGAACTTATTCATAGTATAGCTATGGATAAAAACCTACGTTTTGCAATCCGTGAAGGTGGTCGTACAGTAGGTGCAGGTTCAGTTATTGAAATTGTAGAATAATTTTAATACTTGTGCTTTTGAAAGGTTGGGTTTTGTGCCCAACCTTTTTTTAGAACTTTGTTCTAGTATGTATTCAGATAGAGAAGAGGTTGTGTTTGGTGTTATCAAATATGACTTTTTTTGTGTTTCTAAATTTGTAGCTAAATTTCTTGATTTTTATTTTTTAAAATGATAGTAATACATGATTTTTTTATGTATGAAAAAAAGAGGACTATAATGGATGTAAACAAGATTAGGGTAAGATTGCGTGGGTATGATATCGAATTAGTTGATCAAGCCGCAAAATCAATTGTTGTTGCTGTTAAGAAAACAGGAGCTAAGATTTCAGGACCAATTCCATTGCCGACAAAAGTTAGTAGAGTTACAGTTTTACGTTCTGTTCATGTAAATATTAAATCTCGTGAACAGTTTGAAATGAGAACTCATAAACGTCTTATTGATATTGAACCTGTAGAAGGGACATTGGAATCAATGATGAAATTGGAATTGGCTGCTGGTGTTGATGTTGATATTAAGCAGTATTGAGAGAAAAGGTGGGAAAAATGATTGGATTAATAGGCAAAAAAGTAGGAATGTCTCAAGTTTTTAGAGAAAATGGTGATTTGGTGCCTGTTACATTACTTGAAGTAAAGCCTAATACCGTTGTTGGAAAAAGAACATTAGAAAAGAATGGTTATAATGCAGTTGTTGTTGGTGCTTTTGATATTAAAGAAAAGCATATGACAAAGCCAGAAAAGGGACAGTTTAAAAATGTTGAAGCAAAAGCTTTAATAAAAGAATTCAGATGTGATGATGTTGATTCTTATGAAGAAGGTAAAGTTTTAGCTTTAGAAGATATGTTTAAAGATGTTAAATTTGTGGATGTTACAGGTCTTTCTAAAGGTAAAGGTTTTCAAGGTGTTATGAAGCGTTGGGGATTCCATGGTGGTAGAGCAACTCATGGTTCTAAATTTCATCGCCAGAATGGATCGACAGGTCAAAATACTGAGCCGTCAAGAGCGTTCAAAGGTACAAAGAGAGCTGGTAGAACAGGTTTTGAAAAAGTTACAGTAATGAATTTGGAAGTTGTAAAAATGATGACTGAAGACAATGTGATTGCTGTATGTGGTGCGGTTCCAGGTAGAAAAAATAGTGAAGTTATTATAAGAAAAGCAGTAAAAAAATAATTTTGGCTATAAAAAGGATTGGATATGAAGGGAAAAATTGTAGATTTTAATGGAGCCGAATTAAGAGATTTAGAGTTGGTTGATGAAGTTTTTAACTTGGAAAAACCTAGTAAAGCAGCTATTTATGAAGCAGTGAAGAATGAATTGGCAAATGCACGTCAAGGAACTTCTTCAACAAAGACTAAAGCTGAAGTTTCAGGTACAGGAAAGAAACCTTGGAAACAAAAAGGTACTGGTCAGGCAAGTTTTGGTACATCTAGAAATCCAGTTTGGGTTCATGGTGGGATTGCTTTTGGTCCAAAACCAAGAGATTTTTCTTATAAGCTTCCTAAAAAAGTTAAAAATCTTGCGTATCGTTCTATTTTCTCAATTAAGAACAAAGAGAATAATTTAATTGTTGTAGATCAACTTTCTGTAGCAGATGGAAAAACAAAAACTTTAAAGAATTTGATTGATAAAATTGTTCCGGATACAAAAGTGAGTATTGTTTTGTCTGCATCTGAAGCTGATGCGTTAGCAAAACGTGCAGGTAAAAATTTACCAAATGTGAGTTGTTTAAATTACAATATGCTTACAGCTCATGCCTTGTATTATTCAGAAAAGATAATTCTTACAGAAGAATCTGCTAAGTTATTAGGTGAATTCCTTTTAAGAAAATAAGGTGGAGAAAATGAGAAGTGAAGAAATAATTCTTAGACCTGTGATTTCTGAAAAAAGTACAAAATTGCGGGAAAAAGAAAATAAATATGTATTTGTTGTAGCAAAAGATGCTAACAAAATAATGATAAAAGCTGCTATTAAAGAGTTATTCAATGTGGTTCCTGAAAAAGTAAATGTATTGAATCAGGCTGGAAAATTGAAAAGAGTAAAATATAAATATGGAAGAACTCCAGCTATTAAGAAAGCAATTATAACTTTGAAAAAAGATGAAAAAATTTCGATTTTTGAAGGTGTATAACGGGAGACTGAGATGGGAATTAAGAAATTTAACCCTATTACAAATGGGTTAAGAGAAAAAACAGTTATTACAAATGATGAATTGTCTCCAAATGGAGCGTTGAAAGCTTTAACATTTGGAAAGAAAAGAGGTAGCGGAAGAATGGCTACCGGAAGTATTTCTGTAAGAAGACGCGGTGGTGGTCATAAGAGAAAATTTAGAATTATAGATTTTAAAAGAAATAAATTTGATATCCCTGCAAGAGTTGCTTCATTGGAATATGATCCTAATAGAACGGCTTATATTGCTCTTTTGTTCTATAAAGATGGGGAAAAACGTTATATTGTAGCTCCAGATGGCTTGAAAGTTAATGATGTTGTTGTATCTGGAGAGGCTTGTCCTATTAAAACAGGTAATGCAATGCGTTTAAAAAACATTCCGGTTGGTACAATTGTTCACAATGTGGAAATGGAAAAAGATGGCGGTGCAAAAATCGGTCGTGCGGCAGGTTGTTCTGTTCAAATTACAGGTTTTGAGGGAAAATACTGTGCTTTGAAACTATCTTCAGGTGAGTTAAGAATGATAAATGCTGAATGTTTGGCTACTATTGGTCAAGTAAGCAATATCGATCACATGAATGAAGTTTTGGGTAAAGCTGGACGTGCAAGATGGAAAGGTATTAGACCGTCTGTTCGTGGTATGGTAATGAACCCAGTAGATCACCCTCATGGAGGTGGTGAAGGAAAGAATAAAGGTAGAAATCCTTGTACACCTTGGGGACAGCCAACTAAAGGTTATAAAACTAGAAGTAAAAAGAAGCCGTCTTCTAAATTTATCATTAGAAGAAGAAAGAAGTAATAGGAGTTTTTCATGGCTAGAAGTGTTAAAAAAGGTCCATTTATTGATAAGCATCTTTATAAGAAAATTCTTGAAAGTAAAAATGTTGAGAAGAAAAAGCCTATTAAAACGTGGTCTAGAAGATCAACAATCTTTCCAGAAATGGTAGGTTTAACTATTAATGTTTATAATGGGAGAAAATTTATCCCTGTTTATGTAACAGAAAACTTAGTTGGTCATAAGTTAGGGGAATTTGCACCTACTAGAACATTTAAAGGTCATTCTGGTTCAGAAAAGAAAGCGAAGGGGTAAGTTTTATGGTAGCTAAATGTGTATCAAAATATATAAGAATTTCACCTTTCAAAATAAGAAGAATTGCTAATGAAGTAAGAGGAATGAATGTTCCTACTGCTGAAGCTTATCTTTCTGTATTAACAAACAAAGGTGCATTTGCTTTGAAAAAAGCAATTCATTCAGCAAGATCTAATTTGTTATTCCTTAATAAAGGTGTAGATGAAGAGGAAATTGTAATTTCAAAGATTTTAGTTGACGGTGGTCCTACATTGAAAAGATATCATCCAATATCTAAAGGAAGAGCTGGAAAAATCTTGAAAAGAACTTCACATATTACTGTAGAGGTTAGTGTTAAATAAGGAGAAGATATGGGACAAAAAGTAAATCCTATTGGTCTTAGAGTTGGGGTAATAAAAACTTGGGACTCTATTTGGTATGCTGATAAAAAAACTTATGTAAAGAATCTTCATGAAGATTTAAAAATAAAAGATTTTATAAAATCTTATAATTTTGTGAAAGATTCTGAAAAAGAACAAAAGAAAGTTATTTCTCCAGAGATTTCTAAAATTAGAATTTTAAGAAAACCAGACCGTGTTTTAGTGGTTATTCATACATCAAGACCGGGTGTTGTTATTGGACAGGAAGGAAAAAATATTTCTGATTTGTCTAAGATAATTGGTGAGATGGTTTCTTTAAAAGTTGAAATTAAAATTAATGAAGAAAAAGAAGCTGAAAAGAACGCTCAATTGATAGCACAAAATATTGCAAAACAATTACAAAATAGAATCCCTTTTAGAAGAGCGATGAAGAAAGTAATGGGTGATGCAAAAAAAGGTGGAGTTGGCGGAATAAAAATCCAAGTTTCTGGTCGTTTGGGTGGAGCTGATATGGCTCGTACTGAATGGTATAAAGAAGGACGTGTTCCTTTGCATACATTAAGAGCTGATATTGATTATGGATATGCAACAGCTCACACAAGTTATGGTTGTATTGGTGTAAAAGTTTGGGTATTTAAGAAAGAAGTTCTTAAAAAAGAAATGAATGCCGATGCAGGAAAAGTGTTGAAATCACCTAGAAAAGATAGAAATTTTGTAAAGAAAAATGAAAATAATGGAGAATAAATACTATGTTAATGCCAAAGAGAACAAAGTATAGAAAAGCTCAAAGATGGAGATTCAAAGGTACTGCAAGAAGAGGTAATCGTGTAGTTTTTGGAGATTTTGGTCTAGTTTCTTGTGAAGGAATGTTAATTACTAACAGACAGATTGAAGCTGCCAGAAGAACAATTACAAGAACTCTAAAACGTGAAGGAAAAATTTGGATTACTGTATTTCCTGATGTTCCTTACACAAGAAAGCCAGCAGAAACTCGTCAGGGTAATGGAAAAGGTAATTTGGAATATTATGTTGCAAAAATTTTACCTGGTAAAGTTTTGTTTGAAGTTTCTGGTGTACCAGAAGAGTTGGCAAAAGAAGCTTTTTGGTTAGCAGGACAAAAATTACCGATTGCAACAAAAATGATTAAGAGAGAGACACTGTAAAAGAGAGGTCGTGATGAAAGCTTGTGTTTTAAAAGAGAAAAATGAAAATGAGTTGTTAAATGATAGGGAAAAACTTGTAAAAGAACTTCATGATCTTAAATTAAAAAAAGTAATTGGAGTTGTTGAAAATCCTATCAAAATCCGATTAATTAAAAGAGATATAGCAAGAATAAATACGGTTCTTAAAGAGAAAAAGATTGAGGAATTCAAATCTAAGCAAAACTAATAAAAACATGGAGTTTAGTGGTGGACGATAGAAAGATAATTAAAACTTTTCAAGGACAAGTTGTTAGTGATAAAATGGATAAGACTGTAGTTGTTCTTGTTGAGTATAGAATAATGCATCCTTTGTATAAGAAATATGTGAGCAGATATGAAAAGTTTAAAGCACATGATTCTGAAAATAGTTGCAAAATGGGTGACGTTGTTAAGATTGAAAGTTGCAAGCCTATAAGTAAAGATAAAAAATGGAAGGTTGTAGAAATCTTGAGTCATGCTAAGTAATTTGGATGTAAGGAGTAAATAGTATGATACAGCAAGAATCAATATTAAGAGTTGCTGATAATAGTGGGGCTAAATTAGTTAAATGTATAAAAGTCCTTGGTGGGTCTCATAGAAGATATGCAGGTGTTGGAGACATTATTGTTGTTTCTGCACGTCAAGTAATACCTAACGGACCTATAAAGAAAGGGGCTGTAATGAAAGGTGTGATTGTTAGACAGGCAAAAGAGTATAAAAGAAATGATGGGTCTTATATTAGATTTGATGATAATGCAATTGTAATTATCGATGCTAATAATAATCCTAAGGGAACTCGTGTTTTTGGGCCTGTGGCAAGAGAGTTAAGAGATAAAGATTTTATGAAAATAATATCTTTAGCACCTGAGGTATTATAAGTAAGGGAGCATTAGAGTATGACATTTAAGAAGATAAAGAAAGATGACACTGTAAAAGTTATTGCAGGAAAAGATGTTGGAAAAACAGGTAAAGTATTAGCTGTTAATCGTGAAAAGGGAAAAGTTTTAGTTGAAGGTGTTAATATTGTTAAGAAAACTTTTAAGAAAACATCTGAAAATCAAGCTGGTGGAATTAAAGATATCGAAGCTTATTTAGATATTTCTAATATAATGCTTATTTGTCCTAAATGCAAAAAAGATACAAGAGTCGGTTTTGTTGTTAATGGCGATGCGAAAAAAAGAATTTGCAAGAAATGCAAAGCCGAAATTGAGTAGGAGTATATATGGAACCTAGATTAAAGAAATACTATAATGAAACTATAGTAAAGTCGTTAATGGCAGAAAGAAAATATAAAAATGTAATGATGGTACCTAAGCTTGAAAAAATAGTTTTAAGTATGGGAGTTGGTGATGCAGTTCAAGATAAGAAAAAACTTGAATCAGCAGCTGCGGAATTATCTTTGATTGCAGGTCAAAAAGCTGTAAAAACTAAAGCTAGAATTTCTATTGCGGGATTTAAAATTCGTGAAGGAATGGAAATTGGTTGTAAAGTAACTTTACGTGGAAATAGAATGTATACTTTCCTAGAAAAGTTAATTACAATTGCTCTTCCTCGAGTTAAAGACTTTAAGGGTGTTAAAGCTAATGGGTGCGATGGTCGTGGATCTTTTTCTATGGGGATTCAAGAACATTTGATTTTCCCTGAAATTGATTTTGATAAAATCAATGAAGTTAGAGGTTTAAATATTACTTTTGTTACTAATACAAAAAATGATGCAGATACAATGGCTTTGCTTGAAAAATTTGAAATGCCATTTGTAAAAAAAAGAAAATAGGAGAATGTAATGGCTCGTAAAGCAATGATGGCAAAAGCACAGAAGCCGGCTAAATTTTCAGTAAGAAAATATAATAGATGTCCTATTTGTGGAAGATCTAGAGGTTTTTTAAGAAAATATAGTATGTGTAGAATTTGTTTTAGACAATTGGCTAATAAGGGTGAAATTCCTGGAGTAATAAAAGCGTCTTGGTAATATAAGGAGTTATAAATGGCTTGTCATGATCCAATTGCGGATATGTTAACAAAAATAAGAAATGCTTTGATGGCAAGACACGAAAGTGTGGTGGTATTTTCTTCAAACGAAAAATTAGAAATTATTAAGATTTTGAAGAATGAAGGTTATATAAAAAATTTCAAGAAAACAACAGAGAATGCAAATGACCAAATGGTGAAATTGTTCTTGAAATATAATGATAAAAATGAGCCTGCTATTTCAGGGCTTAAAAGAGTAAGTAGTCCGGGAAGAAGAATTTATAAGGGATATGAAGATATGCCAAGATTATACAATGGTATGGGAACAGTGATTGTTTCTACATCTCAGGGTATAACAACAGGTAAAAAAGCCACTGAAAGAAAAATTGGTGGTGAAGTACTTTGTTATGTTTGGTAATTATCCTTGACAATTTTTTTCTACTATTATATAAAATGCTAAATTTTATTGTTCTTGGATGCTAGTGCAATTATAAGGATATAAATATGTCGAGAATTGGAAAGAAGCCAGTTGCATTGCCTGCTGGTTTAAAAGTAGATATTAAAGGAAATTCTTTGGCTGTTGAAGGGCCAAAAGGTAAAATGTCAATGGAATTTGATTCTAGAATTTCTATTGAGAATAAAGATAATGAGTTTGTTCTTTCTAGAGCAAATGAACAAAAAGAAACTAAAGCATTACATGGTCTTTATCGTGTGTTAGTTAGTAATATGGTTACTGGTGTAATGCAAGGGTATGAGAAGAGATTAGAGATTAACGGAACAGGGTTTAAGGCTGCTGTGGCAGGTCAAAAACTTACTTTGAATATTGGTTTTTCACATCCTGTTGTGTATGATATTCCTGAAGGTGTAAAAGTTGCAGTTGAAGATTCTGTAAAATTGGTTATTTCAGGGGTAGATAAACATTTGGTAGGTCATGTTGCTGCAGTTATTCGTGATTTTAGACCTTGTGAGCCTTATAAAGCAAAAGGAATCCGCTATTCTGATGAAGTTGTTAGAAGAAAAGCTGGAAAAGCTGCTAAGAAATAGAAGAGGTTTATATGAATAAAATTGAAGTAAAGAAGAATAGAAGGACTCGTACTAAATTTAGAGTAAGAAGAAAGGTTAATGGAACTGAATTGAAGCCAAGAATTAGTGTTTTTAGAAGTAATCGTTTCTTTTATGCACAAGCTATTGATGATGTTAATGGTTTGACTTTGGCTTCAGCTTCAAGTGTGAAAATAGGTAATCCTGTTAATATTGAAATATCTAAAAAAGTAGGTGTTGCATTAGCTGAAGCTCTTAAGGCAAAAAAAATAGAGGAAGCTGTTTTGGATAGAAATGGTTTTATTTATACTGGTAAAATTAAAGCTTTTACAGATGCTTTAAGAGAAAATGGTATAAAAATATAGTATGGGGAAATTTATATGAGTGAATTTAATGTAAACGAAAATGGGGAAAAGAAATATAAAGAAGCTATTGTTAATCTTAGTCGTGTAGCTAAAGTTGTAAAAGGTGGTAGAAGATTTAGTTTCTCAGTTTTGGTTGCAGTTGGTGACGAAGAAGGTAATATCGGGCTAGGTTTTGGAAAAGCTAATGAGACTTCTGATGCTATATCTAAAGCGACAGCTGATGCTCGTAAAAATATGAAAAGTATAAAACTAACTAAAACTAAAACTTTACCTCATGAAATTATAGGAAGATTTAAAGGTTCAAAAGTTATTATGAGACCTGCTCGTCCTGGTACTGGAGTTATTGCTGGTGGTGCGGTTCGTTCAATTATGGATGTTGTTGGTGTACATAATGTTTTGGCTAAAGTTGTAGGATCTAAAAATCAAATTAACGTATCTAAGGCTACTTTGGATGGTTTGTCTCGCTTGATGACAGTAAAAGAAGTTGCTAAGAGACGTGGAAAGAGTATTCAGGATATTTTTTAATTTAGCTTATAAGGATTGAAAAATGGCAGATAAAACACTAAAGGTAAAATTAGTAAAATCGAGATTTGTATCAGTTCCTTCTCAAAGAGGTACTCTTAGAGCTTTGGGTTTATGGAAAATTGGACAAGTAAAAGAACATAAAGATACCCCTGTAATTAGAGGAATGGTATTTAAGGTTAAACATCTTGTAGAAGTTGTGTAAGGGAGTTTTTATGAATAATTTAAGACCACCTGTAGGTGCTGTAAAAAAGAAAAATATAGTAGGAAGAGGGCCTGGTTCTGGTAATGGTAAAACTTCTGGTAGAGGTATGAATGGTCAAAATTCAAGATCTGGTGGTGGTGTGCGTCCAGGTTTTGAAGGGGGACAAACTCCTTTAATTAGAAGACTTCCTAAGAGAGGTTTTAAGAATTCAAGATTCCAAGATTTTTTCAATATTATTAATATTTATTTGTTGGAAAATCTAGAAGATGGTTCTGTTGTTACAAAAGAAACATTAGTGAAAATGAATCTAGTTAAATATCCTAAGAAAAAAATTAAAATCTTGGGAAATGGTGATTTTTCAAAAAAAATTGAAATTCATGCAGATGCTTTTTCAAATTCTGCTAAAGAAAAAATTGAAAAAGCTGGCGGAAAAGCAATTACAAAATAATATTGTACGATGTATTAAGGATAAAAAATGTCAAATGCATTATCTGGTATTTTAAAAATAAAAGAATTACGTAATCGTGTTTTGTATACGATTTTTATGTTGATTCTTTTTAGAGTAGGAGCTCAAATCCCTGTTCCAGGAGTAAATTTAAATTCTTTAGAACTATATTTGCAATCATCCTCTAGTTCAAATAACCCATTTATGGAATATTTTAACTTTTTTGCTGGTGGTGCATTTGAGAATTTATCTTTATTTGCTTTAGGTATAATGCCATATATTACAACTTCAATTATTTTGCAGTTGTTAATGTTGATTGTTCCAGGATTGAAGCGAATCGCTGAGGAAGAAGGCGGAAGAAAGAAAATTAGTCAATTGACAAGAATTGGCACAGTACCGGTTTGTTTTATTCAAAGTTTTTTAACAATTAACTTGATTAAAAACTATGAAAATAGTGCAGCTAATATAATTGCAATGGAACCGAAATTGTTGTTTTACTTTTCAACTGTTATAGTAACAACTGTTGGAACTCTGATTTTAATGTGGATTGGAGAACGTATTACAGAAAAAGGTGTAGGAAATGGTATTTCCTTAATAATATTTGCAGGTATTGTTGCTAGAATGCCGGGAGCTTTGGGAGAGTTATTTAACAAAGTAAATAAAGGAGCTTTGGAGATTCCTGTCGTATTGTTTATTGTCATTATGTTTGTGTTTATTATAGCTTTGGTTATTTATGAACAACAGGGACAAAGAAAAATTCCTATTAATTATGCGAAACGTATAGTTGGTAGAAAAATGTATGGTAACCCTAACACAACATATTTGCCTTTAAAAATAAATCCGTCTGGGGTTATGCCAATAATTTTTGCAAGTTCTTTATTGGCTTTTCCACACACATTAGCTTCAGTATTTAGTCAAATTAGTTTTTTTAGAGCAATAAGTAATGCGTTAAATGGACAATCGATTACTTATATGATTGTTTATTCTATTTTGATTATATTCTTTGCTTATTTTTATACTCAGGTAACTTTAAATCCTGTAGAAATAGCAAAAAATATTAGAGAAAATGGTGGAACAATTCCAGGTGTACCTGTTAATAAAGTAGAAGAATATTTAACTAAAGTGTTAAATAGAATTGTTCTTCCTGGATCTATTTTTTTAGCTTTGATTGCGATTATTCCTTCTATTATCATTAATATGATTCCAGAATTTCCAAGTAGTATGGCTTATTTATTGGGTGGTACATCTTTAATAATTATTGTTGGAGTTGATCTTGATACAATGAGTCAGATTGAGGGATATTTGAAAATGTATCATTACGATGGTATTGTTAAAAAAGGAAAGATTAGATCAAGAAACTTTTAGACGGAGTTAAGATATGAAAGTGAGAGTTAGTGTAAAACCGATTTGTGATAAGTGTCGTGTTATAAGAAGAGACGGTGTTGTAAGAATTATTTGTGAAAATCCAAGACATAAACAGAAACAGAAATAAGTGAGATAAGGAGATTTGGATGGCGAGAATTGCAGGTATTGAATTACCAAACAAACCAATTGAAATTGCATTGACTTATATTTACGGAATTGGAAGAAGTAATGCTTTAGTGGTTTTGGAAAAAGCTGGAGTGGAACTTGGTAAAAGAGCCAATGATCTTACTGATAGTGAAATTGCTGAAATTAGAAAAATTTTAGAAAATGAATATACAATTGAAGGTAAGTTAAGAAGTGAAGTTCAATTAAATATTAAAAGATTAATGGATATTGCTTCTTATCGAGGTTTGCGACATAGAAAAGGTTTGCCTGTTAGAGGACAGCGTTCTAAGACTAATGCGAGAACAAGAAAAGGTCGTAAAAAGACTATCGCAAACAAGAAAAAGTAAATAATTGATTAAAGAGGAGCTCGAAATTGGCAAAGGTTAATGGTGCTGCTTCTGCAGCTAAAAAGAAAGAGAAAAAAGTTATTTCAAGCGGAAAAGTTTATGTTCAGGCATCTTTTAATAATACTATTGTAACTGTTACTGATAAAAAAGGAAATGTATTATCTTGGTCTTCTTCTGGATCTATGCAAGGATTTAGAGGTGCAAAGAAATCAACTCCTTTTGCAGCTCAGGTTGTTTCTGAAAGTGCAGCAAAAAAAGCAATTGAAAGCTATGGTTTAAAAGATGTTGATGTTTTTGTTAAAGGTCCAGGTGTTGGTCGAGAGTCTGCTATTCGTGCTTTGGATGCTTGTGGCTTGAAGGTTAATATTATTAAAGATATTACTCCAGTGCCTCATAATGGATGTCGTCCTAAGAAAAGAAGAAGAGTGTAAGGAGATAAGAATATGGCAAGAAATAGAAGTCCAAGAGGTAAAGTTGTTAGAAGATTTGGAGCTAACATTTTTGGAATTGAAAAATATGATAAATTACTTCAAAAGAAACCTAATCTTCCGGGAAAAGATCTTTCTTTTAGAAAAAAGAAAGCTTCTGTTTATAGCATTCAGTTAAATGAAAAACAAAAAGTTAAATTGATGTATGGTGTTTTGGAACGTCAGTTTAGAAGATATTTTGATATCGCTTCAAGAAAGAAAGGTGTTACAGGGGATAATTTGTTAGAAATCTTGGAATCAAGATTGGATAATGTTGTTTATCGTTTACACTTTGCAAGAAGTAGAAGACAAGCAAGACAATTTGTATTACACAAACATGTTTTAGTTAATGGTGAGATTGTAAACATTCCTTCTTACCAATTAAAACCGGGTGATAAAATTGAAATAAGAGAAAACTACAAAAAGAATTTGCAGCTTCTTGATGCTTTGAAAGCCGTAAGTTCTTATGGTGTTTTGTCTCATTTAGAAGTTAATCCAGATGCTTGTTCTGGGGTTTTCAAAAATGTACCAGCTAAAGCGGATGTACCTGATTTAACAGGAATCAACGAACAGCTAATTGTAGAACTTTACTCTAAATAAACTATAGGAGATTGAAGTGAATCAGAACTTACTTGTAAAAGGGTTTACTAAGCCGAAAAGTATTTCTTATGAAAAAGATGAGCTAACTCCAAATTATGGGAAGTTTACTATTTATCCTTTTGAAAGAGGATTTGGACATACAGTAGGAAATGTTTTCCGAAGAGTTCTGCTTTCATCCATTCCTGGGTATGCAATAACAGCGTTGCGTGTTCAATCTTGGGATAGTGAGGGAAAATTAACTGTTTTACCTTCGCCATTTGCGAATATTCCGGAAGCGAAAGAAGAAACTTTTGAATTTATCAATAATTTGAAGAATGTAAAGATTAAGTTGCTTGATGAAGTTGATTCGAGAACTATAAAAATAGAAAAGAAAGGTGCTTGTGTAATAACTGCAGCGGATCTCGAAATCGATGGTAATGTAGAAGTTGTTAATAAAGATCTTCATTTACTTACTCTATCAGATAATGCAAATGTTTCTATTGATTTGCAAATTGATGGTGGAAGAGGGTATGTTGATATAGATAGACAGGAAAAGTATGGAGATAAAGAAGTTTCTTCTATCTTGATTGATGCTATTTTCAGTCCTATCGAAAAAGTTGCATATCAAGTGACTGATACTAGAATTGGACAACGTTCAGATTATGATAAGTTAACTTTTGAAATTTGGACTGACGGAACTGTTTCTCCTGAAGATGCTATGGGGATTGCAGCTAAGATTTTAACAGATCATTTTTCTATATTTATTAATTTTAAATTGCCTGAAGTTAATGAAGAACATGAAGAGAAAGATGAAGATCAAGAATTAAAACAAATTCTTCTAACTCCGGTGGAAGAATTAGAATTGTCTGTTCGTGCAGGAAATTGCTTGAGAAGTGAGAATATTCGAACTATCGGTGAGTTAGTCAGCCGTCCGGAAGAAGAAATTTCTAAGATTCAGCATTTTGGTAAGAAATCTCTTACTGAAATTAAAGAAAAGCTCGTAAAATACAAATTGTCATTTGGAATGAATGATGTTGTTGCAAGAGTTTTGAATAAAAAATAATGTGGAGAAAATAAAATGAAGCATCTTAAAGGATTTAATACTTTAAATAGAACACATGCTCATAGACGTGCTTTATACCGCAATATGGTGGAAGCACTTATTGAAAATGAGAAAATAACTACAACTGTAGCAAAAGCTAAAGAATTACGTCGTGTTGCAGAAAAGATTCTTACAAGAGCAAAAGTTAAGAATCTTCATACAATCAGACAAGTTAATAAACTTATTAAAAATGAAGATTTATTAATGAAATTGTTCAATGATATTGCACCTAGATATGAAAATAGAAATGGTGGTTATACAAGAATCATTAAACTTTCAGCAAGAAAGGGTGATGGTGCAGAAATGTGTATCATTGAATTATTAGGTGAAGATGAGCAGATTTCAAAAAAGAAAAAGACAAAAAAGAAAGCTGCTGCACCTAAAGTAGAAAAAGTTGCAGAAGAAGCTTCTGCTGAAGTTGTTGAAACTGCAAAAGAATAATGAATGAAAGACTTTTGAAAGATGAAAATCCCCTAAAATCTAGGGGATTTTTTTTATTTGCACTATTTTTTGATTTCTTAATTCTTTTTTTCTCTTTCTCGAAAATATTCTTATTAATTGAATTTGTCGTACTTCAGATGATTTATTTTTTTTATTTAAAAGGTAAGGTGAAGAAACTATTTTCGATTTTATTAATAAGTTTTGTAATTTTCTTATTTAATTTATTTCAGCGGGGAGAAGGGGTTATTTTTTTCTCGAAATGGGGATTTATTTTGACGGAAGAATCATTGTTTATGGCAATAAAAAAGTCTTTATTATTATTTTGTCTCTTTTTAATCTCATCTAATTGTATTTATCAAAATCGTAATTTCTTTATAAGTCAAAATAGTCAGTCTTTATTTTCTTTATCGATACAAAAGTTTTTTTATTTTTTTGAAAGAATAAATTTTAAAAATGGGAAGTTGTTAAGGAATATTTATTTATGCTTTTATAAGACTTTGTTTTATTCTTCATGTATGGTTCGTCATAAAACGTTGTCTTTGAAGAGTTTTTACCTTTTTCATATTTTCTTTTTTATTTTCATGTCATGTAGTATCTTTTTGCATTTTACTAAGTGAAATACTGTTGACTTTTCTGACCTTATAACCTATTGTAAGGCGTTTTATGTGAAAAACGTTTCTCTAATGGAATTAATTAGGAGTTTTATATGGGTGAGTATAACTTTACCAGAATTGAAAACAAGTGGATTAAATATTGGGAAGATAAAGAAATCTTTAAAGTAACAGAAGATGAAAATGTTCCACCGGAAAAAAGATTATATGTATTAGATATGTTTCCTTATCCTTCAGGAGCGGGATTACATGTAGGACATCCTGAGGGATATACAGCAACGGATATTTATTCACGATTTAAAAAAATGAATGGATATAATGTTTTACATCCTATGGGATTTGATGCATTCGGATTGCCGGCAGAAAACTACGCTATTCAGACAGGGACTCATCCGTCTATTACGACTAAGAAAAATATTGATACATTTCGTAAGCAAATAAAATCTTTTGGTTTTTGTTATGATTGGTCTCGTGAGATTGCTACTTGTGATGAAGATTATTACAAATGGACACAATGGATTTTCTTGCAATTATTTAAACGTGGGTTGGCTTATGAATCAGAAATGCCTATTAACTTCTGTCCAAAATGTAAAACAGGTCTTGCAAATGAAGAAGTAAAAGACGGAAAATGTGAACGTTGTGATTCTCCGATAGAGCGACGAAGAATTCGTCAGTGGATGTTGAAAATAACAGCTTATGCAGATAGATTGTTAGAAGACTTGGATGATTTGGATTGGAATGAATCAATTAAATTAATGCAGCGGAATTGGATTGGAAAAAGTGAAGGTGCGGAAGTTGATTTTACGGTAAAAGATGCCGGTGATAAGTTGACGATTTATACTACTCGTCCGGATACTTTGTTTGGTGTTACATATATGGTAATGTCTCCGGAACATCCTTTGGTAAAGAAAATAACTTCAGCCGAACAAAAGAATGCGGTAGAAGAATATATTGCTGCTGCAGCATCAAAGTCAGATCTTGACAGAACGGATTTAAATAAAGATAAGACCGGAGTTTTTACCGGAGCGTATGCAATTAATCCTGTAAACGGAAAAGAAATTCCTATTTGGATTTCAGATTATGTATTGATGGGCTATGGTACCGGTGCAATTATGGCGGTTCCGGCTCATGATACAAGAGATTTTGATTTTGCAAAAAAATTTAACTTACCTATTATAAAAGTTGTTGCATCAAAAGAAGATATTGAAGCAATCGGTGGTATAGAAAAAATTGCAGAAGCAGATTGGAGTAAAGAACCGGAAGAATGTACTGTAGCCGATGGTTTTGCAGTAAATTCAGCACAATTTACCGGTCTTCCTACCTCACAAACTAAGGCAGATGTAACTGCATGGATTACAGAAAAAGGCTTTGGTAAAAAAGCAGTTAATTATAAGTTACGAGATTGGGTATTCAGCCGTCAACGTTATTGGGGAGAGCCTATTCCGGTTGTCCATTGTGAAAAATGTGGTGTAGTAGCCGCAGATGAAAAAGATTTGCCGTTGACATTGCCTGAAGTTGAAAGTTACAAACCGACAGGAACCGGAGAATCGCCGTTGGCTTCTATCGATTCATGGGTAAATACTACATGTCCTCAATGTGGCGGAAAAGCTCATCGTGAGACTAATACAATGCCTCAATGGGCAGGAAGTTGTTGGTATTATTTACGTTATATTGACCCTAATAATAGTGAAGCGTTGGCTGATAAGAAAAAACTTGATTATTGGGGCGATGTTGACTTGTATGTCGGAGGTGCAGAACACGCAGTATTACATTTGTTGTATGCTAGATTCTGGCATAAAGTATTGTATGATTTAGGTGTTGTTCCGACGAAAGAGCCGTTTATGGCATTAAGAAATCAAGGTATGATTCTTGGTGAAAATGGTGAAAAAATGTCTAAATCTCGTGGAAACGTAATTAATCCGGATGATGTAATTCGTGAGCATGGAGCTGATACATTGAGAATGTATGAAATGTTTATGGGGCCTTTGGCGGCAGATAAACCATGGAGTACAAAAAATATTTTTGGAGTAAGACGTTTCTTGGAAAAAACATGGCGACTTATGGAAAAAGATATTCGCGAAGATGTTGAAACTCCTGCAGAATTAGAAAAATTGCTTCATAAAACTATTGGAATCGTTACGGATAAATTAAATAATTTGGAATTTAATACTGCAATCAGTCAATTGATGATTTTATTGACAGCAATGCAGAAGGAAGAAACTTTAAACAAAGAAGTTCTTAAAACATTTGTTAAGTTGCTACATCCTTTTGCTCCTTTTATTACTGATGAAATGTGGGAAATGCTTGGCGGAAAAGATTGTTTACTACGCGAATCATGGCCTGAATTTGATAAGGATAAAATTGTTGATGAGACAGTTACCGTAATTTTCCAAGTTAATGGTAAGTTGCGTGACAAAGCTCAGTTACCTGTAGGTTTAAGCAATGAAGAAATGATAGCTGAAGCTAAAAAATCTTCTAAGGTTGCCGGACAGCTGGAAGGAAAAACTGTAGTAAAAGAAATTGCAGTAAAAGATAAGCTTGTAAATATTGTAGTTAAATAATAAATATTGGCTTTGATAAGGCTGTTTAAAAGTTATTAGATTGCCTTATTTAATAAATTTTGTTTGGATTTTAATCTAAAATAAAAATAGACTGTCTATAAGCGGACAGTCTATTTTTTTATTTGTATTACTTATTTTTAATCCAATTTTATCGGACTGATTTTTCTTAATGTAGCAACGACATCTTTTACTACGTTAATTGTGTAATCAATATCTTCCTCAGTATTTTCTCTGCCGAGAGAAAATCTTATTGAACCGTGAGCTCTTTCCGGATTATTACCGATAGCCATAATAACCGGGCTAGGGTCGAGTGAACCGGAAGAACAAGCACTTCCTGTAGAAACAGAAATTCCCATTAAATCAAGATGTAATAATATTGACTCGCCTTCTATTCCGTCAAATGAAATATTTACACAGCCGGGAACGCGTAAATCCGGATGACCGTTTAATCTAGTATGCGGAATTGCCAGTAATCCGGCTTCAAGGCGTTTTCTTAATTGCAATGTTTTTTCGATTTCTTCCGACATTTCTTGCTTTAATACACGCAATGCTTCGCCTAATGCAATGATTCCGAGAGTATTTTCTGTTCCTGCACGCAAAGCTTCTTCTTGATGACCGCCGGCAATTAAAGGATAAATGATATTTTTTAGGTTTTTACGTACGAATAAAACACCTACGCCTTTAGGTGCATAAACTTTATGTCCGGAAATAGATAGAAAATCGAAAGGCATTTTTGCTAGGTCAATATCTACTTTCCCTGCGGCTTGCACTGCATCTGTATGAAATAAAACACCGTGTTTATGAGCAATTTCGCATAATTTTTCTACCGGTTCGATTGTTCCTATTTCATTATTTGCAAACATTACACTTACAAGAACTGTTTCCGGGCGAATTGTTTTTTCCAAGTCTTCCGGATTTACCAAACCGTAAGAATCAACATCAAGGTATGTTACATCAATGTTATCATCTCGTTGCATTAACTCTAAAGTGTGCAAAATTGCCGGATGTTCAATTTTACTTGTAATAAAATGTTTCTTCCCGTTTTTTTGTATGTTTCTGGCACAACTTTTCAATACGGTATTGTTTGATTCAGAACCGCATGATGTAAAAAGAATTTCGTCCGGAGTAACATTAAAAAAGTCTGCAACTTGTTGGCGTGCCTGTTTTAATAGGAAGCCTGCTTCACGTCCGGTAGTATAAGCAGAACTTGGATTTCCGAAGTAATCCAAAGATTCTATAATTTTTTGTTTTACAGCCGGATGTAACGGTGTAGTTGCATTATTATCAAGATAAACTTTTCGTTCTTCCATAAATTTACCCTTTGATTATTTGTTTATTCCGCAACTGCTGCCGGTATAAACTTGGTCTTTGTAATATTTCTCAACAAATTGTGCTAAAAGCGTTTTTACTTCTTCAGTACATTTTCCACAACCTGTTGCGACTTTTGTTCGTTTTTGTAATTCATCAAAATCTTTAACGCCTTCAAGAACTTCCATTTTTATGTCTTCTTCTGTGACGTTAAGACATTGACAAACGATTCTGCTTTCCTTGTTGTGTGGAATTTTCTCCGGTTGTCCGCTTTTTCTGTAATAATCGTTGATAGCTTCACGTAATGCTTTGTCGCCTAAAACCGAACAGTGAATTTTATTTGACGGCAGTCCGCCTAATTCTGCAATAATCATTTCCGGAGTGATTTTATATGCATCTTCAAGTGACATTCCTCCGTCACGAACGACAATGTCACTTAACATTGAAGTTGAACCGATAGCACTTGCACAACCGAAAGTTTGCCATTTTAAATCAACGATTTTATTATCTTGCACTTTGATGAAGATTTTCATCATATCGCCACATGCCGGAGAACCGACATATCCTATTCCGTCTGCATTATATTCTTCTTCATTTACATCAAGAACATTATGCGGACGAAGAAAATGTTCTTTTACTTTATCTGAATAATTCCATCCCATTCCGTCCATATATAACTCCTTCTTTACCGGTCAACGGTTACTTCGATAGAAAATTAAGTAACCGATATATTTCCTAGTAGTTTAGTAGAGTATATAGACAGCTTTACATGGTTTGTCAATATTCTTTTCTCGTTTTTACCGTAGCTTTAATGCTGTAGATAAATTGAAACGTGATGACTGGTATAGAGATTGCTATAAATATAATATTAAGAAAAATATTTAAATGGAGGAATGCCATGAATAATAAGATAAAAAGTTATAGAAAGCATTTTATTTCAAAAGCTCTATTTTTAATAATAACATTTATGATTTTAATCGGTTGTTCGTTGAACAATCCGTTTTTGCAAACGGAGGAACCGATTCCGCCGACTCCGGAAGTTCAACCGGAATTACCGCCGGCACCGATTCTTGTTGAATCAGTTTCATTGCAAGGGAAGAAAACGATAGAAAGATATATCGGCGGTAAGTATAAGTGTGAATATACTGTTTTGCCGGTGGATGCAGAAAACAAGGCTGTTTTTTTTACAAGCTCGAAACCTGAAATTGCTACTGTTGATGAAAATGGACTTGTAATTGCAATTGCAGTCGGAGAAACCATTATTACGGTGACAACTGTGGATGGTAAAAAAACAGATACTATAACTTTTATAGTTTATGAAAAACCGGTTGAATATGTTGATATAGAAAGCATAACAGTGACACCTGAAAGTTTGGAGCTTACTGCCGGAGATGAATTTTTACTTACGGCAATTGTTTTACCTGATAATGCGACTGACAGAAGTAAAATTACATGGACAAGTTCAGATGAGAGTATTGCAAAAGTTAACCAAGACGGTCTTGTTACTGCGATTGCGGAAGGTGAAGTTACAATAAAAGTGACGACTGTAGATTCTGAGATTTATGATACGGTAAAAGTAAAGGTTAACCGTAAGCTTAATCCTAAAATTACAGTTATATTTCCGAATGGCGGTGAAGAGTTTACTTTTAAGGCTTCGACAACTATTGAATGGAAGAGTGAAGATATAGATTGTGATTATGTAAGGATTGATTTGATAGATACAGCAACCGGAGAGGAATATATGCTTGTAGAAAAAGCAGAGAATCAGGGAAGTTGTTATTGGTATTTGAAGTCAAACGCCGAATACGGTATCGGTGAAAATTATAAAATAAGAATCACAACTATTTCTGATAATGATGAAAGTACAGATGTTGTAAAGTCAGATGAAAGTGATGAAGTTTTTAAATTATCAAAAGTTGTACCTACCATAGATTTGACAGCTCCTACTAAAGAAAAAAACGGAGGTTATTTTTATTTAAGTAATACAATCAGTGCAAATATTGAATGGTTAAGTACTGATATGGAAACAGATAATGTGTCTTTATATTTAATAAAAAATGACGGAACGGTAGTGGAATGTATTGATGAAAATATCCCGAATACCGGTTTCTATAAATGGACGTTGCCGGATGAAAAAAATGAATGGGCTGACGGTTCGGAATATAAAATTAAAATTTTTAGATATGATGTTGAACTTAATCAAAAAGATGAAAATGTTTTCAGTGAATCTTCAATGCAGTTTACTTTGGAAAAAGTGGATAATCCGTTTTTAAAATTTATAGCTCCCAGCGGTAAAAAACTTTATATAGGAACACAAAATGACATTACTTGGGAAGGGGTTGGATTTACTGGAGAAGTGAAGATTGAACTTATACCGGAGAATACAAGTGTGGCAAATTATGTCATTGCGAAAAAAACAGAAAACGATTCTTGTTATGAATGGACAATCTCTGAGGATATTATGAAAGGCGGGGCTTTTGATTTAAGTACTAAATATAAAATCAGAATTACAACTTTAGCTGATGATATCAGATACTTGAATGGAGATAGACAGGGCGATCTGGTTGATAAAATGATTGATAAGGATGGTAATCCGATTACAGATTTAGAAGGAAAAGAGATTATTCTGGAAAATCCGGGAACATTAGTTGCGGAAAGTTCGATTTATTTGGAAGCAATCTTAGCTCCGAATGTTTACTTCTTGCTTGATGATTCTGGTTCAATGCGAAGTTATTCTCCGTCCAGAATGGAAGTTTTAAAGAAACGAATGAATAACGCCTCTGCAATGTTGGCAAAGAATTTTAATATCGGAGTTGCGTCATTCTGGAATGACAAACCGGATAAAGAGTTATTAAAAATGGCAAAAGGTCATACAGCGGAAGTGATAAGAGCTTCATACGCTGATATAGATGCCCCATGGACTACTCCAGTTGCGTCATCTTTAAAAAGAATTTTAGATATGAGAAAATTTGAGATTGAAGGTGATATTTATAATGAATACAGACGTAAAGCTGTAGTTGTTATTACAGACGGAGCTCCGGATAATCCGCTTTCTGCTGCAGTTCAACAATCAGCTTTGTTGGCTGCTAACGGTGTTCCGGTATTCTTTATGGGGATAAGTGCCGGAAGTTTGACATCTTCGCTGTCAAAAAGTTTACAAGAAATGGCTGTTGCCGGTGGAACAAATAATCCGACTGACCCGGACAGAAATTGGTATCCGATAGACCAAGATGATCAATTTGAGGCGGCTCTTAATGAGATTATGTACGGAGATTTGGAAGTTGCCGGCAGAATGGAAAAATATGAAATCGATTGTGGAACTCCTGACAGCGGTAATTCAATTTATTTCTACGGAAGTCATTTATTACTCGGTAATACAACGTCACCGACATCAGCTTCCGGTTTGTTAAAGGCAACATATGAAAACGGAAAATATTATGTGAAAATCATAAAGCAAGAAGATTCAAGTTTTGAATGGGGAGTTGTGGAAGCAAATGCAAAGGGAACTATTATGAAAATAGAAAAAGCTCCGCTTCATTCAAGTAATGAAACATCGCCGACATTCAATGGATGGGATGAAAATACTATAATAATCAAGGTTGCGAAATCTTATAATTATAACTACATCTATGCTTGGAATGTTAGTACTGATGAACCAATATTGTCTAATTGGCCGGGAGTAAAGATGACAGAGAGTGGAAGTGATTATGTTTACTCTATTTTAGGAAGAACAAGTTGCGGTGTATTGATAACTAATAATATTGGTAATAAACTTTGTGTTTCGGATATGATAGCCTCTTCACCGGGAACATGGAGAGTTACAAGCAACGGAATTAAAAAAGAAAATTAATCCCATAAAAACAAAAAAAACGTAAGTCATAAAAACGGCTTACGTTTTTTTATGTCTTCACGGTTTTGAACATTGCAATAATTATTTGAATATTTTATAAAAGTTTTCATGGCTGAAAAAATTAAATTAACTAACGAAACGGTTCTGATGTCTTTGTTTGCGGCGTTTATATGTGTAGGTTGTTTTATACAAGTGCCGTTTCTTGGCGGTGTTCCGATAGTTTTTCAAGATATGCTTGCAATTTTTGCAGGTTTAATGCTTGGTCCGATTTACGGTGTCGGAGCTGTGATAATTTTCTTATGTATGGGAATATTGGGATTTCCGGTATTTTCGGGGAAAGCCGGACTTCATGTTATTTTGCAAGGTATAACCGGAGGTTTTTTAATTGGTTATTTATTTGCTGCATTTACAGCCGGAATATTGACTAAATTTTTTTTCAAATATTCGATATGTAAAACAAAAGAATATATTGTTTTGATTTTGGCTGTTGTAATGTCAATGATTATTATCTTTACTTGCGGAGTTGCTGGTTTTATGCGTGTAACTCATTCAGGTTTTGTGAAGACGTTAACTTTAGTTGTTGTGCCGTTTATTCCGGGAACGATAATAAAGGTGATTTTACTTGTTTTATTGGGAAGAAAATTTTGCCCGATAATCGGTAATTATATCTCAAGATAAAAGTCGAGAAAAATTGTGACAGAGAAAAAATGTTTGATTGAAATTGATAATGTCGGCAAGACGTTTGCGGATGGAGCAAATGCACTTGTCAGCGTATCGTTAAAAATTTTTGATGGTGATTTTATTGTAATTGCCGGTTCTAATGGTTCGGGAAAAAGTGTTTTGATGTCAATTATAGCGGATATCGAACCGCCTACATCCGGGAAAATAATTAATAATGAGAGTCGAGTCGGACTTGTTTTTCAAAATGCTGATTCGCAAATTTTAGGAGAAACTCCTTTTGAAGATGTTGCGTTTGGTGTACGTAATCTCGGTTTGCGTAAAGAAAAATTGGCAGAACGGGTGGATGAGTCATTGGCAAAAAGTGGTTTAATCGAAAAAAAATATGCTCCTGCACGTTTTCTATCCGGCGGAGAAAAACGTCGACTTGCCGTTGCGGGAGTGTTGGCGTTAGATTGTAATGTAATAATTTTTGATGAGCCTTTTGTAAATTTGGATTGGGGCGGAGTAAAGCAAGTTTGTGCGATATTGGAAAATCTTCATGCTGAAGGGAAGACTATAATTGTTCTTACTCATGAGTTGGAAAAAATTTTGGCGGCGGCAAATCGTTTTGTCGTACTGGATAAGGGGAAAATTCATTTTGACGGAACGCCGGAAGATGGTTTGAAAGAAGATTTGTCACGATGGAATTTACGTAATCCGTTGGTTTCATATATCAATGTAAAGGATTTGATATGGCGATGAGTTTTTTGGTATATCGACGTGAAAAATCTTTGGTTCATAAACTTCCCGCACTATTAAAAATAGCGTTGCTTTTTTTTATTTCAATAAGAGTTTTTTCAAGTTCGGAATCTTTTCTTTTTAAAAGTTTTGACAAAGATTTTTTGTTTATTAATACGGCAATTTTTTTTCGAACACTTTTTTATTTTATATTGACTGTATTTTTTTTTATTTGTGCCAAAACTCCGTTTTCACATTTAAGCAACTTATTATTTGTTCCTGTAATCGGTGGTTTTGTGTTGTTGTTTCGTTGTGTTGATTTTTTTCCGTTACAAATAATATTTTCTGAAATTCCGGAAGGAATTTTGTATATTGTTCATTTTTTTATTACAACTCTTATGGCAATGATTATATTTGAAACGACATCTCAAATGGAGATTTTGGAATCAACGGAAGGCATTCAACGTTTTTTAGTGAAAAGAATTCCTTTATTAAAACGGTGGAATTTTCCGTTATTAATTGTGCTTTCGATTAATTTTATTCCGCAAATCTTTTTTGTTTGGGAACAAGTCGGGCTTGCGGTGAAAGCCAGAACATTTAGAAAAAATCGTTGTAATTTTATTTTGAAATTAAAAATTTTGACTGCTCAATTTTCGGGAGTTATTTCTTGTATGTTACATCGGACGGATGAGATTCGAAAAGCGGTGATAAACAGAAGTTATTCTCAAAATTGACAAAGAATTTTTTTTTTGTCAGTATGCCTTGTTAATTCTTAATTAATCAAAATATAAAGAGGATTTATGGAAAAAGTAGAATTAATTACGGAAGATAGTATTGATAAAATTATTGAAGCTGCTATTACGCCTGAACTTTTAGCTTCTCATCGTCATTTGACTGAAGAAGAAATTGTTGTTTTGAAAAATAACGGTTGTAAGTCAAAGGATTCGGAATGGCAAAATATTTATGTTACCGAAGATTTCGACCCTAATCTTATTCAGAATTCAGAATTTTCCGGAACGATTGTTTTAGGAAGAATGAAAAAAGGTATGTTGCGATTTCATGATTTAACTCTTGATATCGGTATTTATAATTCGCTTATAGAATCTTCAGTAATCGCAGATAACGTTGTTATTCGTAATGTTGGCTTTTTGTCCAATTATTATATTGGTAATAATTCTATTCTATTTAATATTCAAGAAATGAGTTGTACCAATCACAGTAAATTCGGTAACGGAGTTCTTGCAGCGGGAGAATCGGAAGAACAGCGAGTTTGGGTGGAAGTGGCAAATGAAAATGGAGGACGTAAGATTTTACCTTTTGAAACAATGTTGCCGGCAGATGCAGCGTTGTGGAGCCGTTATCGTGATGACGAAAAATTGCTTGCTAATTTTGTGGCAATTACTGAACGGGATTTTGCAATAAAATCAGCGACTTTCGGTTATGTCGGAGAGTCAGTTGTTATAAAAAATACAAGTTTAATAAAAGATGTAAAAATCGGAAATGCAGCTTACATTAAAGGTGCTTTCAAATTAAAAAATATGACAGTGTGTTCCAGTTATGAAGAGCCATCTCAAATAGGTGAAGGTGTTGAAATGGTAAACGGTATCATGGGATATGCAAGTAAAGTTTTTTATCAGGCAGTGGCAGTTCGTTTTGTAATCGGACGAAATTGTCAGTTAAAATATGGGGCGAGATTATTAAATTCAGTTCTTGGTGATAATTCAACGGTTTCTTGTTGTGAACTTCTTAATAATTTGATTTATCCGTTTCATGAACAACATCATAATACGTCTTTTTTGATTGCGTCGACTGTTTGCGGACAATCTAATATTGCGGCAGGGGCGATGATTGGTTCAAATCATAATTCTCGCAGTCCGGACGGAGAAATTATTGCCGGACGCGGTTTTTGGCCGGGATTATGTTCGGACTTTAAGCATAACAGTAAATTTGCGTCTTTTACATTGGTTGCGAAAGGTTCATATCCGCATGAATTAAATGTTGTTTATCCGTTTTCGCTTGTAAGTAATGATAAGCAAGATTTTGCCGTAAAAATTATACCTGGATATTGGTTTCGATATAATATGTTTGCACTGGCCAGAAATAATTTTAAATTTGCTAAACGTGACAAGCGTATAATAAAAGCTCAACATATAGAAATGGAGTATTTGGCTCCGGATTGTATGCAAGAAGTGCATTTTGCCTTAGAGCGAATTATATCTTTGACAAGAGAGCAGTTGCAGTGTATCGGAAAGTTGGAAAATAAAGATGATGCAAATACATGGCAAGAAGCAAAAGATTTTCTTCATAGAAATCCAGACAATCAATTGGTGTTGGAAGATTTGTCTGCAATGAAAAAACATGGTGCAAAAATAATTAGTCCGATACGTGGATATCGTGAATACAGAAAAGCAATGAAGTATTTTTCAGTAAAAGTGCTAATGGAATATTGTGAAAAGGAGAATGTGGTTTTTTCTCAAGATGTATTGAAGAAAATTTATTCAATGCCACTTTTTATTTCGTGGGAAAATGTCGGAGGGCAGATAATTCCTAGCGAGAGGGTTAAAACGTTATTACAAGGAATTAATGAAGGTGTTATTTTGTCATGGAATGCAGTTCATGATTTTTATGAAAAATGTCATGCGACGTATCTTACGGATAAAGTTCGTTATGCCGTTTATTTATTAGAATACCTCTATAGTAAACCGGTATTTGAATTTAATGCTGATATTTATAGGGATATTTTATCTGATGTAAGTGAAATATCATCTTTTATATATGAAAATTCAGTAGAATCCAGATACAAAGATTACCAGGATTCTTTTAGAAAAATTACATATCGTAATGAAGAGGAAATGCTTTCTGTTGTAGGTAAGTTGGAAGATAACGACTTTTTACAGGAACTAAAATTGGAAACGGAGAAATTCGGAGAAAAATTGAATGTTTTCTTTGAAGAGATGTTTAAGTTGGAGAAATCATAATTTTCATTGACAAAATTGAAGTAGTATAGTAGAAGGCATTTCGTCTAATACGAAGACCTAACAGTCTATGTTATAAGCTACGTA